>CAMFPD010000273.1 GCA_945971355.1 uncultured Lachnobacterium sp. | reverse complement strand
GCGCAAAGCGCATCTTAGAAATGGCTCGAGTTGTACGGAAGCGCCCCTAATCAAAAATCTCGAGTAGCGCACTTAGTCAGGCTAGGAGGGTTCTGAGTTGTACTTAGTGGAGCGGACACTGTGGCGCTATTGTCAAAGCGATTGAAGTACATCTTCCCTGAAGGCAAGAAGTGGCATCTGGCAAATCTAAGACTTTACTCTAAATTTAATAAAAAGGGGGTATGTATAGCTTTATATGTATATATTGTGTATAAAGGGTGCCATAAAATAACTTTGTGAAATACAACAAAATCCCCCAAGTGGCGGCGAATTCATCAAAAAAGACTACACGCAATGTGTAGTCTTTAAATGTGAAGTGTGTTTATTTTGCCTCAGCTGGAACGTCCTTGATAGAGAAACTGATACGACCCATCTTGTCTTTTCCAAGACAAACAACCTTAACCTTATCGCCAAGAGTAAGAACATCCTCAACATGATTAATTCTCTCATTAGCAACCTTTGAAATGTGAACCATTCCTTCTTTTCCTGGTGCAAACTCAATGAAAGCACCAAATTCCTTAATACTTACAACAGTTCCTTCAAAAATCTGTCCCTCTTCGAAATCAGTTGTGATTGTTTTAATCATATCAATTGCAGAAGCAATCATTTCCTTATCTGTACCGCATACAGATACATTTCCATCATCTGTGATGTCAATCTTAACACCTGTACGGTCGATTATTTCATTGATTGTCTTACCCTTCTGTCCAACAACATCGCCAATCTTTGTTGGATCAATTGTAATCTGCTCAATCTTTGGAGCCCACTTGCTAACTTCTTTTCTAGGCTCAGCAATTGCTTTGCTCATAACCTCATCCATAATGTAGAGACGAGCTTCACGTGTTCTTGCGATTGCTTCCTCAACGATTGGACGAGTAAGTCCATGAATCTTAATATCCATCTGGATAGCTGTAATTCCTTCATGAGTACCAGTTACCTTGAAATCCATATCTCCGAAGAAATCTTCAAGTCCCTGAATATCTGTAAGTAATACATAATCATCATCTGTATCTCCTGTTACAAGACCACAAGAAATACCAGCCACCATAGATTTAATTGGAACACCAGCAGCCATAAGTGACATACATGATGCACATGTTGAAGCCATTGATGTTGAACCGTTTGACTCAAATGTCTCTGACACTGCACGGATTGTATATGGGAACTCCTCTGTACTTGGAAGAACTGGAAGGAGTGCTCTCTCTGCTAAAGCTCCGTGTCCAATCTCACGACGTCCTGGTCCACGAGAAACCTTTGTCTCTCCAACAGAATATGCTGGGAAATTATAGTGATGCATGTATCTCTTTGTAGTTACATTTTCATCGATTCCGTCAATTTTCTGAACTTCTGACAATGGAGCAAGTGTTACGATGTCACAAATCTGTGTTTGTCCACGAGTAAACATTGCAGAGCCATGAACTCTTGGAATTAAGTCAACTTCAGAAGCAAGTGGACGAATCTGATCGATTGCACGACCATCTGGACGCTTATGATCCTTGAGAATCATCTTACGAACAGTCTTCTTCTGATACTGATATACAGCATCACCGAGAAGCGCAAGCCACTCTTCATTATCAGCGAATGCTTCCTCAAATTTCTCTGTTATCTCCTTGATGTTTTCCTCTCTCTTCTGCTTCTCATCTGTGAATACAGCTTCTTCCATCTGCTCTGGAGTAACAATTTCTCTCATTGCAGCAAACATCTCTTCTGGAATTGCACAGCTCTTATATTCGTGCTTTGGCTTACCTATTTCATCACGAATCTTATCCATAAACTCAATAATTGTCTGGTTAATATCATGACATTTATAGATTGCTTCAATCATTTTTGCCTCTGGAATAATATTTGCTCCAGCTTCAATCATGATTACTTTCTCTTTGGTAGATGCAACAGTGAGCTTAAGATCTCCCTCATCCCATTCTTTTTGTGATGGATTAACAATAAACTCTCCGTTTATCATACCCATTGTTGTCATGGCACATGGTCCATCAAATGGAATGTCCGAAATATGAACAGCAAGAGCTGTTCCAAGCATTGCAGTAATTTCTGGACGACACTCTGGGTCTACTGACATTACTAGATTGTTAAGTGTTACATCATTACGATAATCCTTTGGGAATAATGGTCTCATCGGACGATCGATTACACGGTCTGTAAGGATTGCATTTTCAGATGCTTTTCCTTCTCTCTTATTAAATCCTCCTGGGATTTTTCCTACTGCATACATCTTCTCCTCAAACTCAACGCTGAGTGGGAAAAAATCAACCCCATCACGTGGCTTGTCAGCTGCTGTTGCTGTAGATAATACTGTTGTATCACCATACTTAATTAAAACAGCACCGTTTGCCTGTGCAGCTACTCTTCCGATATCTACAGTAAGAGTCTTGCCAGCAAGTTCCATTGAATAACTTTTGTACATATTTTTTCTCCTTTTATATATTAACAGAATTCCGAAACTACTGAACAATA
>CAMFPD010000272.1 GCA_945971355.1 uncultured Lachnobacterium sp. | reverse complement strand
ATGTAATCAAGGGATATTCCAATATAGTGCATTGGGAATATCCCTTTTTCTATAATATCGGTTGTCGATAAATTTAATATCTGCCAGTAAATCTCAGCTTTTATAGTTCATATAGTAAATGAATTGAGCAGACTGATTTGAGGATTATACTTGATTAAATTTTCAATTAAATTTAAATCGTCTGTCATAGAAAATAATTTATATACATGTGAAGAATTAATTGCTATAATCGGATTTGAAAATGCAAATTCGGAAATAGATTATTGAGGAAATTCTCAAGCTGTTGAGATACTAAAAATTGTGGAATCTTGGGGAAATTGGGCTGATAAAGAAATCTAAGAAAAACTTCGATAGATTCCGAATTTAAGAGATTGGTGTTTGATTGCTTGGTGGTGAAGAGGCATATTAGCCCCAAATGAGTAAATTGATTTTGACTGATAACAGGATGACAAAAATGAGAGTAAATATTTATCATACAAATGACATTCATAGTAATTATGATTTTTTGAAAAGGGTTCATAACTATATTAGAAAAAATAAAAGCGAAAATGACTTATATTTCGACAGTGGTGATTATACTGATTTGAAGAATATAATAGTTCAAGCAGATCAGGGAATATCAGCTATGGAGATGCTTGTGAGTTGTAAGCTTGATGGAATGACTCTGGGCAACAATGAAGTGGATTTGGGGTACGAGGCAGTAGCTGAACTTGTCCGTCAGGGAAATCCTATGATGGTTGCCAATGTAACAGATAATGACGATAATCCAATTTCAGGTATGCCAGCATCGAGATTATTTGTCAGGGGAGGGAAGCGGTTTCTCGTGATTGGAATTGGCCCGTTTTATAAGGAGGACATGACACCTTCGGGATACAACGTTTTTTCCATGATGGGTAACCTGAAATTTCATCCACCTGTGGAGCTGGTGCGAAAAGAACTTGACAAGATGAAAGGAAAGTATGATTTTTGCATTCTCCTGTCACACAGTGGTTGCATTATCGATGAAAAAATACAAAAAGAGTTGCCGGAAGTGGACCTTTGGCTTGGAGGACATTCCCATGAGGTTAAGAGCAGGAAAGGCTATTCACAGTCCGGAATGGGAGAATTTCTTGGAAAAATCACATTAGAGATCGACGGTGATGTGATTACTGAAGTGGAAAATGAGCAGATTGCATTAGCAGAGGTTGAAAACACAGAGTTTGATACGCTTTTTTCACAGAAGAAGCAGCTGGCAGACAGGCTTTTATCCAAGGAGCTTCCAATAATCAGAGAGTTGGAATTTGAACCATTTCGTGAGAGTGAGTTGATTAATTTTGTCTGTGATTGTCTGCTGAAAAGGTTTGAGGGAGACCTGGCGATTATGCATTCTGGAATTGCAGAAAAAAGTATGAGAAGACCTGTTTCAAGAAAAAGTCTTCTGGAAATCTTTCCATCAAAACTTAATCCCACATTTTATACAATAAAGGGAGAATGCATCATGGAAGCCATAAAGCTTTCGTTTGATCAAAAACATATCAGAGAGGATGGAAGAGGACCGGGATTTAGAGGACATGTTCTGGGAACATTGGGATTTAGTTCCAATGTAGAAGTGTCGCGAGACCCCTTTTATGTAAAGGTAGAAGGCAAGCCAATGGAACCAGATAGAAAATACAAAATTGTCACAGATGATTATCTGCAGAGAGGCAGTGGATATCCATCTCTTGCGGTTCCAAACGAAAAGGCGCAATACCATAAGTGGTTTATCCGGGATTTGGTAGAGCATTTTCTTATGGATTCTGAGGTATATGACAGTGCAAAATTGAAGCGGGAATAGCTATTAATTGAAATGAAGTCTATTATGAATAAGTAGGCTGCAATTATAAATAAGTAGGCGGCAATTGATTAAAAAGGAGACAACTATAGATAAGCAGGAGACAAACGAGATTGTATATTTTGGAAAAGATTTGCCTGATGAATATGCTCATTCTGAATATACAAGTACATTAAAGGGTGCAAATGCAAAAGCTAAGGCAAATGCGTCCCAGGGGCTGGGAGTGATGATTGAGATAGCTTCAAATCCTAAATTTAGAGCAAACGATAAACCCAAGCATGCAGTTAATGCTGCTAATGGATGGTATCGTTATGAGTCAAGATTTGCACTTCTAGTGTATGATAATAAAGGGGATATAGAGAGATATAATGTTTTTCAGGTATATATGATTATTCGTCATGATCTGAATGGAAAGAAGTACTTATATGATCTGATAAATATAAAAAAAGAAACGAGCATCCCGCCTAGCTGTTAACAAGTAACACATACGGTTAAAAACCCATTCCTTGATGAGAATGATAGCAAGGATATGAGAAATTGTCAATAAAAACTTTACACTATCTTGCATTTTGCATTTTGATAAACTATAGACAGTACTTTCAGACTTAGAGAAAAAGAAATTATTTGGTTCATTTGTGAAGGAGATTACAATGAATAATCCAATTAAAAATTTGACAAGAAAAGAATGGGGATTATGGATTGG
>CAMFPD010000271.1 GCA_945971355.1 uncultured Lachnobacterium sp. | reverse complement strand
TATCACAACAGAATGTGAACAATGGCCAGCAGGACATTAATAAAAAATAGATGTGTAAAACAATAGGAGAATACTATGGGGAACAGAAAAAAGCGTGTAGTAATAAGTGTGCTAATTGTTTTGGTAATAATTGCCGTAAGCTGTATATTAAATGTACCTGCAAATAAAATCAAAATAGTATTGAATATTTGGGGTGATGAGTTCAAGGAGAATTCTATTCAGGCTTTGGAAAATGAGAGTGCGAAAGAAAGAATGCACGGAGTTATTCAGGATGGTGTGTTTGAAGACTCAGAAAATGAGATAGTTCAGTACACAGTGAAAGCTTTTGGACTTCCATCAGCGGGTGCATATTATGGTTTTTACTATAGTCCAAATGATGTGCCAGCAGCTTTTCAGAATGTACATTGCACATTAAAAGAAGAGGGTGAAAATCACTGGAGCTGGAGCAATGATGGTGCCAGTGGAATCACATATAAGATAAGCGAGAATTTTTATTACTACAAAGCGAAGTTTTAATAAAGAAATATGAAGTAGGGGCAACTGATAATGGATGCCCCTATTAATTTTGTAACTTTTTTCCGTGTTCATTTGTATATATAATGAAGGCCTTTAAAATGAAAAGAATATGAGGGATCACTCATGAGAATAGGAACAGAGATACTGATGGAAAAATATAAGGATCATCTGTTTGCAGCGGCATTCAATATATGCAAAAATGCAGCAGATGCAGATGATGTTGTTCAAGACACCTTCCTTCAGTATCATACGACAGACAAACAATTTGAAAGCGAGCAGCATATCAGAGCATGGCTCATTCGGGTGGCAATCAACAAAGCAAAGAATATCAATATGTCGTTTTGGCGGCGGTCGGGTATGCCGTTGGAAGAGTACATAGAGACGTTGACATTTGAGACACCAGAGGCGGAAACTCTTTTTGAAGAGGTGATGAAGCTCCCAGAGAAGTATCGAATTGTCATACATTTATTTTATTATGAGGATTATACCATCCGAGAAATCGCGCAGATTATGAATGTGACAGAAAGTAACGTAAAAGTACGATTAACCAGAGGTCGCAGACTGCTCCGAAATGTATTGAAGGAGGAATGGGATGATGAATAATAAAGAAAAGTATAAACAGGCTTTTTCTACGTTGCATGCCTCCGAGCATATTTCTTTGGAGGACGCTATGAATAAAAAAAGAAGTTACAAACCGACACGTAAAATTGCGGCTGCAGCCGCGTGCACTGTTCTTTTGCTTGGAAGTAGCACGGCCTATGCAGCTTATCATTATTTAAATTCATCACAGATTGCAGATGAAGTTGCCGAGAATGGTGCGTTAAGCGAGGCATTTGCTGGTGAGGATGCAATTACGGTGAACGAAACCCAGAGCAGCAACGGTTATGATATTACATTACTGGGGATGGTTTCAGGAGAAAAACTGGAGTTATATGTACCGAATGAGACAAAAAAAGAAGTTAGTGAGGCACATACCTATATAGCCGTTGCTATTTCCAAGACAGATGGAACTAAGATGAAGTATCGTAATTTCTGTGTTTCACCATTGATTTGCGGGGAGTCATTTTCTGATGTAAATGCAGCCACGTTGGATGTGGGACTTACCTGGTTTGAAAAAGATGGCGTAATTTACGAACTGATTGAGTGTGACAACCTGGAGATTTTTGCAGACAGGGGCGTATATTTGAGTGTCGTAGATAATTTTGGTGCTGAGGGAGCAGCGTTTCAAATGGACGAAACGACTGGAACTTATAGTAAAGTGGAAGATTACGCTGGCACAAGCGCACTTTTTACACTCCCATTAGATGAGAAAAAAGCGGATGTGGCAGCAGCAGAAGAATATTTATCTGCTCTAAGACAAACGGAAGAGTCTGAGACAGCAGAAGGAGAGATGGCATCTGTCACCGTTGCTACAGGAGAAGCCAGTGAGGAAGCCTTGGGATATATAACACAGAAAGCGCAAGAATTTGTTTCCGGTATTACAGAAGAAAATCTGGAGGATTACTTTGAGTTAGTGGAAGATTATCCTGTATTTACAGCAACACCAGATGAAAATGGCTGGATTGATTTTGGAGCAGAATACATGGAGAATGAAGGCTGGACAGTAGATGGAGGAAGAGGTTATCTGTCAAACTGGATTGCGGAGGATCAGGATTTCAATGTGACATCCATGGCGGTTTCAGGAACGGATGAAGAAGAGGGCGATATGTCGACACTTCAGATTGGCGTGGTTTTCCGAAATGAAGATGGAAGCTTTACGGAGGCTACTTACCGTATCAGAGAAGATAAAGTGAGCTGTTTGGAGGAATAGGTTTTAGTTTAGAGAATGAAAAAGAGCAATTGCGAAACAAATCAGTTTCGCAACTGCTCTTTTTGCAAGTGCTTTATATGGTTTCTGCGTAAACTATTGATTCAAACTATTTTACAACAACCTTGGCGAATTTCTTTTTACCACGTTTTACGATAAGTCCATCTCCAAGGAAAGCATCCTTAGCATATCTTG
>CAMFPD010000270.1 GCA_945971355.1 uncultured Lachnobacterium sp. | reverse complement strand
GAAGCACACAACTCTTCTGGTGATATAAGAGGTTTTCTCTTCATTGCACAAAGCATTCCTCTTGTAAGCTTGTACCCTGTTATCCCCACTAACTCCGCTTCCTTTGCAACATAAACCGAGAGTTCCTTTACCTGAGCTTTCTCACAGGCTTCGTCACATTTTTTTATAATAGTCTGATTGTTCTCAGCTTCTATCACTTTATCCTCTATTAAAACTGACAACGGAATATAACCTGCTGTGAGGGCCCGCTCGATAACTATAGGACTCTCCGCAATAAAAATTCCAGGATTTGGCTCATAATAGTGTAAAAGCTGAGCCTCACTTAACGACGAATATATTTCTAATATTGTGTCTTTTATGTTATTTGTTTCATTTATTTCAATTTTTCTAATCATTCCTATAATTTTGTACTTTCATCATTTTATGATTTACCAGATTTTTTTCAAAACCGCAGCAAGCTCTTCTGGCATAAGTGGCTTTTCCAGATAATCAGTAAAGCCCATGCTCATATATTCATCCCTTGCAGTTACTGAATAATCACCTGTTAATACCACAATCGGAATCGATTCGTATTTTCCACCCATATCTTTTATGGACTTCATAACTTCCTCTCCATCCATCTCTGGCATCATGAAATCAATTGCCACAATATCATAATCCTTATCAGCAATCATATGCAAGGCTTCTTTTCCGCTGTGGGCAACATCAACATGCTTTATAAACCTCTTTAGAATCAGCTCTCCAACTTTAAGATTTATAAGAACATCATCAACCAACAATGCTCTCTTTTCATAAAAAATCTTCTCTTCCTTATTTTTTAATGAGTTATCCTTTAGCCCCGTATTGATAGGAGTATAATCAATAACCTTCTGTGCCAGTGTGAATGAAAAAATTGACCCCTTGCCATATACACTGGACACTTCCAAATGACTGTTCATGGCGCTTAAAAGACCATTGACAATTCCCATTCCAAGTCCAGTTCCTTCAACTCTCCTGTTTCGCTCCAAATCAAATCTCTCATATGAGCCGAAAAGCTTTTTAATATCTTCCTCTTTTATTCCAATTCCAGTATCCTCTACACAATACCTTATAGCGTCATTGCCATCCCCATCCTGTGTATATTCCACTGACAAAGAAACTTTGCCATTATCAGTATACTTAATGGCATTGGTCATAATATTAATTAAAATCTGTGAGATTCTGATTTCATCTCCATACAAGACAGAAGGAACATTCTCTCCTATATTTAATTCGAAATCAAGATACTTTGCCTCCATTTTGCCTTTCATAAGATTACAAATTGAGCGAAGCATTTCTTCCAAACGATATTCTGTAGGAATAATCTCCATTCTTCCAGCCTCGATTTTTGAAAAATCGAGAATATCATTTACAAGATTAAGAAGCAGCCTGCTTGCATCTTTAATATCCTGGGCATAACTCTTTATATTGTCATCCTTAGTATCTCTTAAGATGATTTCATTCATACCCATTATCGCATTGATAGGTGTTCTGATTTCATGGGACATACTTGCAAAAAGCAATGTTCTCTCCTGCTCTGCCTTCTGCAAATTCTGATTCTGTTCTTCTACTGCCTTTGTCAAACCTTCCTGTTTCAGAAGTTGATCCATATCCTCTGATATATCTTCTACCGTATACAAAAATCTGGGATTTTCTCTGGAGAAATTTTTCATTCTGGCAAAGCCCAATCTTACCCAAATAAACGTTCCCTGCATATTCATCATCTGAATATCAAGATGAAATTTCGCCTTATCCTCGAGGGTATTAATTACATTTTCAGGCGCTGATGCTCTCAAGAACAGAGTTTTATCCTGTTCTTTAAACATATTGCAGATTTTAAGTCGCCACTGTGAATACTGAATATTCATATAATCCTGACGGTCAGAACTAACCTCTGTAGTATTTGGATTGATACAGTTATCCTCTGCCAAATCAACAATCATCGAATACAGATATGATTCCTGAATAGTGTCAGCCTTTTCCACTTCCAAATTTTTTGATAAAGAATGCTCATCTCTTTTTCCCAAAAGCAAAGCCACCTCTGTAGGTGAGATTCTTACCTGGTACATAGTACTCAGATATTTCTTTCCATCATTTTCAAAATAAAAGTCAGCCCTATATTCATTTTTTTCAAATACAGATAATTCCACGAATTCTTCGTATTCCGATACAAAGCTTTTATTCTTGTCTCTGCTGCTCAAATATAGAGCCTTGAATAATTCCTCTGATGTCCCCTTCTCCTTGATTATAGAAAGGAAAAAATCATTTGACTTAATCATCTCATACTTTCCAGTCGAATGATCTACTAAGATAATACACTCCGCAAGATTCATCAGCTGATCCACTAATGAATCTGTCACCTTTTTAATACTGTCTTCTCTAAGTATTCCCATTTTATCCCCCAAATGTTTCTGCTTTTTTATCTATATTAAATAGTACAAATTTGCTATTTCCTCTAGCTGTCTCTTATACACATCTCCGAGCCCACGAGACTAAGGCGAATCTC
>CAMFPD010000269.1 GCA_945971355.1 uncultured Lachnobacterium sp. | reverse complement strand
AGCGATATATAACGATTACAGAAATCTCTGTGAAGAATACTTAATCACTCCACAGTCTTTTGAAAAAATTGAGCAGTTCGAAGCTATCAATCTTGCACACAAGGCTGAAAACTGGGAGATTGCCAACAGTTCCGCTCTCATAAAAAATAATCTGCGCCCATATATGCAGCTGATGATATCAGACAATGATTTATGTGTCGGCTCAATTATGGAAGCTGCTGCCCAGATGCGTCGTGTATCTCAGGGAATTGTTGAAATCACAAATTATCTCAAATACAATCGCGACATCTTATGGAGTGACTCTGAACACGACATATGTCATTTATATATGAATCTTGCCACAGAGCTCTCAAAGCGTAGTAAGGACATAAAACCTTGTCAGGATAAAATGCTTTCTATTCTTGAATTGATGAAGTCTTTGGAAATATTCGACAAACTTCAGCTTCAGGAATGTGAAACAGCCTGCCATAGCGGTTCATTCAACACTCCATCTGAAGGACGTATAAATATTGCAAAAGAGGATTGTGTTGCCCACATTCTCACCTATGCCGGCTATGAAAAGGAAGAAATCCGTAATTTCAAAGAACTGCTTAATTCCTATAAATCCTTGCCTGATATTGCATCTACAGACAATGATGCACGTCGTATACGCAAGGAAATTTCAAAAGTATTTTATGATGCATACGAGAAATGCATGGTCAAGCTCATGGAATCAGGTCAGCGTCCATCTCAGCTTTTACTAATGTTTTTCAATTTTGGTTTTATGGACGTAGAGCTTTTAGGTGAAGAAAACACTATTGCACTATACAACCTCATGGATTCCCTGGAGCTTTTCTCATCCAATCATGTATATACCATGTACAGATGGCTTAGTTCAATCTATGCCGGCGCTAATGAACCATCCAGAAATGAATTTGATCAGGACTATCCCGCATTCCTTAATGAACGTCTAAAGCACGGCGAGATAAACGAAGCACAGCGAGATGAACTTCGTAACAACCGCACTGAAAAGCTGCGCTTTGAAATTCGAAATATGTTCCAGTCAGCTCACAGAGTAACATATGGTCGTATTTCAACCTTCTGTCCTATAATTTCATCTTATGATGTAATCAATACATTTGAAAAATTGGCTGTTACTGTAGAAAGACTTGAAACTGCAGTTAACAAAATTCGTAATATAGATTATTCCCTCTTATATAGAGAAGTAATCTTCTCCGATGTGGAACATGGAATCAATCAGGAAGTAATTATGAAGGAGGTTATGCCTAACTTTATCCTTACTCCTTGTATCGATATACGTGCCCAGATGTGGCAGGAAACTGCTGGTGTCAAAAATGATACATCGGCTCGTTTCTTATTCCCTATGTTCCTGACCAGCGATTTGGACGAGCAGTTGACAGAGACTTTCGCCAGATATCGTTGGGAAATCTGCAGAAAAATACAAGGTGTATACTGGAATGATTACAGAGAGAAATCTCTCACTTCAGAATACTACGACTATATGCAGTTCTACAGAAAAAACCGGGATTTATCTGTCGATGCCAAAGAAAAGATTAAGAATGCGCTTACCCGTTCTAGAAACAACTACCGTGAAGTGTTTGTAAAAGACTATGTGAACTGGCTTAAGTATGAGTCTCAGGGTAGTTTCAGACTTAACAAGATTGCCAGAAATATTCTGATTACATACTGTCCATTTTCTGTAGATATCAGAACAGAACTTATTTCTAATCCTTTGTATCAGGTGCCATTCACAAAGCTGGAAATCGAGAACCAGAAGAAGGCTTCCCGTTTTCAGGCCATCCTTGCCAAGTACCAGGAGGCTGGTGGTGAAATCACCCCTGATCTCAAACAGCATCTTAAATTCTATCAGTTGTAATCCTTCGCTGAAGGGTGCTGTTTTAGGGAGCGAGTTTTCTCGCTCCTTTTTGGATATGAACAGCATTTCGGACGAAACTAATATAAATAGGACTTTTTATCCGTAAAAATAAGCTTGTTATATTGAATATGAACAAGCATTTCGGACGATACTAATATAAATAGAGTTTTATATCCGTAAAATAGTAATTATTTGACCATTATTTGTACGTTTCCAAGATATAAATATCAATTTTTTGGATAATAATAGTTATTTTAAAGAAACTTGTCCGTAAAAATCATTTGGAGCCATCTTATAAAAGAACCATTTACGGATAAATTACGATATATCTTATAATTTATCCGCAAACAGTCATCTTTAAAATTATCTGTGCAAGCAAAATCAAAGGCATCCCCACCACAAAATACCAATGCTTGGTTTTGTGGTGGAAGAAATACATTCCTGCCCAGGTTCCAACGCTGCCACCCAAAGCACTTACCAAAAATAACGTCTTCTCAGGAATCCGCCAAGCACCTCTCTTAGCACGGCTTTTATCGATGCCCATCATAGCAAACCCCGTAATGTTT
This sequence comes from uncultured Lachnobacterium sp., assembly GCA_945971355.1. Taxonomy (GTDB): domain Bacteria; phylum Bacillota; class Clostridia; order Lachnospirales; family Lachnospiraceae; genus Roseburia. Next base: position 91 of record CAMFPD010000269.1, on the reverse strand, counting down.
ACCAATATTAAATATATTAATATCAAATTTTTTGTATTAACTAAATCCTGTCTCTTATACACATCTGACGCTGCCGACGATATGCAGTGTG
>CAMFPD010000268.1 GCA_945971355.1 uncultured Lachnobacterium sp. | reverse complement strand
CAAAGCTGCTTGGAATTGCCCCTACGAGATCAGATGTAGCTAGTGACAGCGGAGATACCTCTGACACAATTTTTTCCAGCCTGAATGATGGCCGAATTGTACTTATGCCTTCAATTAAAGCGGTGGATCAGATTTGGACACCTGTGCAGACACTGATGGGAGACTTTGCAAAAGATGCTTTCAGGACCGACGGGGAAAAGAAGTACTCATCGTCAACGGAAGTACAGGCAGCCTTGGAAAGTGCTTGTCAGGATATTTATAATGCAATTTATACATTGGCCAATTAGTAAAGGGAAGGTCAGATATGGAGAGAATAGTTAAAGGAACCCTTTATGTAGGCTCATTGGCATTGTTTATTTACTACCTTGTGGTGGAGGGGATAGCTGATATTATCGGCTTTTTTACTCTCGGAACGGTAGAGGGAAATGCATGGCTAGGCATAGAGGGAGACAATTCAGTAATAATGATGCTAAAAGGAATTTTAGCTTTTATTATAATTATTCTGTATACATCTTTTTTAGTGGTAAATGTGAAACGAGATGTGACAGACATTAGAAATGGTGTGAAACCAATAGGACTTCGTGCATCTATTTCAAGATATGTTGACAAAAAATTCTATGTAGTTGCTCTTGCAATTCCAGTAATCGGAGTATGTATTTTTAATGTCCTGCCTATAATTTTTATGATTCTTATTGCATTCACAAATTATGGAGGAGAGATAGTTCCACCAAAGCTTGTGGACTGGGTAGGCCTTGAAAATTTCAAGAAAATTCTGGTGCTTGGGGAACTGAAGGATACTTTTTTCAAAATCCTTGGATGGAATATCGTATGGGCAATACTTTCTACCTTATGCAGCTATTTTGGCGGACTGGGACTGGCTTTGCTGCTCAACAAAAAATGTGTTAAGGGAAAGACTTTTTGGAGGTCTTTTCCTATACTTGCCTATGCATTGCCCGGATTTATAACACTGCTTGCATTCAAGTTTATGTTTTCATATGGAGGACCAATCAATTATTACATAACTGCAGCAGGAGGCAAGGCAATAGGATTTCTTGATGTTGATGCAGGAATAAAAGCCAAAATTATAGGGCTTTGTGTCAATACATGGATATCTGTACCGTCCTCCATGCTTCTTGCAACAGGAATTTTGTCAAACATGAATACGGAGCTTTATGAGGCGGCAAGTATTGATGGAGCCACCAGATGGAAGCAGTTCACAAAAATAACATTGCCATTTGTGGTGTTTTCTACAACACCTGTATTAATTACCAGTTTTGTGGGAAATTTCAATAATTTTGGTATTTTCTATTTCCTGAGAGGAGGATTGTATTGTGATGGCTATTTCTTGGCAAGTGATACGGATCTTCTGATAAACTGGCTTTACAATATGTCAATAGATAATAACTACTATGCTATTGGAGCGGCAATCAGTCTGGTGATTTTTGTGATTACATCAGTAATTTCGCTAACAACCTACGTTAGGAGTGCAGCATTCAAAAAGGAGGATACATTCCGATGAGAAAAAAGAGATATAGTGTATCCACTATTTTGGATACTTCAATTACATACATATTGTTAATTATTGTAAGCTTTATTTTTTTGTTCCCAGCACTATGGCTTATATTGGCATCCTTTTCAAAAAGTGGTTCAATTTATGATTTGGATGGATTTTTCCCTAAAGCATACAGCCTTAAGGGGTATAGGGATTTGTTCACAGATACAGCAATGTATGATTATCCAAACTGGCTTAAAAATACCTTGTTTATAGCAGTATTCTCGGCAATCATAGGAACTATTCTCGTTATTCTCACAGCTTATGTTATGAGTAGATTTCAGTTTAGAATGAGAAAGCCTCTTATGAAGACCACACTTGTGCTAAGCATGTTTCCGAGCTTCATGGGTATGACAGCAGTGTACCTTATCATGGTTAATTTTGATCTGGTAAATCAGCTGTGGGGATTAATCCTTATTTATTCAGCAGGTGCGCCTATGGGATATCTGGTGCAAAAGGGATATTTTGATTCAATTAGCAACTCCATATATGAAGCAGCGCGAATAGATGGAGCAAGCAATGGAAGAATATTTGCACAAATTACATTGCCATTATCCAAGCCTATGCTTGTATACACAATGCTTACACAGTTTGCATGGCCATGGAGTGACTTTATATTGCCAAAGCTTTTGCTTAAGGATAAGAATCTATGGACGGTGGCGGTTGGATTAATGTCCTTAGATGACACCAAGTTCACCAGATTTGCCGCAGGCTCCATTTTTATTGGAGTGCCAATTATTATTTTATATTTTTGCCTCTCCAGATTTCTTGTAGAGGGCCTGTCAGCAGGTGCAGTGAAGGAGTAGATAATCGCATTGTCTACGAGTTTGTACTTGTTTGATATTGTCATCTACAACATAAAATACAGGGTGCCATAGTAATGCCGTAGAATAAACTTTTTGGTATGGGCGTTACATATATGGCACCCTGTATCATTACAAATCCCACATACCATATTATGTCAGATACAATTTTCAATTACAAAGA
>CAMFPD010000267.1 GCA_945971355.1 uncultured Lachnobacterium sp. | reverse complement strand
TAGTCAATTATTGCAATCATAAGTCTCTACTCCAAGCCTAACTCCTGTAATTTTTCATGTAATGCAATAGAGTATTTCTTTCTATTGCCCAAATTATACATCTCTATAGCTTCATCATATGACATATCATATTCATCAGACAAAATATGTTCGATATGAATACGAAGAGCTTCCAGTTCACTTTCACAGCCGAATTCAGTTGCGTTTTCAACATTTAGCTCACATCTTCCAGCTGCACAGACAAGCGCATCCAATGCTTCTGTCTCCAATTCATTCTTATGAAAAACCTCATATGAATCATACTTACCTGATACACTAGCCAATACACTTAACTTATTGTACATTGCTGTGTCTTCTTCATTCAGTTTAATTCCTTTCAGGTATTCATATGCCTCTGAATACAAATGAATATCATCTGGATCTGGTGCTTCCGATGCTACCGAAGCCATAGCTATATTATAGTATCTTGTAGCCGTTGCCACACTGTTTCCTTTTGTGAGCAAATTAGTACCCAGCAACACTAATGCAATCAAGCTTGCAGCCATAACAAAAATCATTATAACCGGTGCCTTTGGCAATGGAGGTGTATTATCCTTAACCTTTGGAGGTTTTTCCTTCTTTGGCTTTGGAGGTTTCTTCTCTTTTGGTTTCTTCTCCTTCGGCTTTTTCTCCTTCTTTGGCTTTTTCTCTTTTTTAGCTTTCTTTCCCTTCTTGTCTTCTGCCTTAGCATCGCTTGCTTCAAGCTCCGCTAATATCTGAGCATTTTCACTGGAAAGAGCTTCTGGAGTAGTACTGTCTGGTATCAGCAGGTCAACAGTTTCTTCCTCCTCATCATCTCCAAACAAAATATGCTTAAGCTTATCTAAAAAGCCTCCGGTTTTTTCTGTTTTGTCGGTTTTATCTTTCTGGGGCTTATCCTTCTTTTTCTTTTCTTTCTTGCCCTTTTTTTGTTTCTCCTGAGGTTCCTCCTCTGATGTAACTCCTAAAGCCTCATTTATTGTGTCTTCAATAGACTTCTCCTGCTCGTTAATTTCTTTCTCAGCAAATTCATCAAATACTGAATCGCTTTCAGCACTTACGGTGCCTTCTTCATCAGACAATAGCTCACCTATATCAGACAATTCCGAGTCCTTCCCAAGCAGGTTTAGCAAATCCTCATCTGTATCACCTGCAAGATTAGGTTCTCCATACTCCTCTACAACAGATGGTTCAAATTCTGACATTGCACTTGAAAGCTCATCAAGAGTATCCACCTCAAAGGAATCAAAACCGTCCTCCTCTGTGATTTTTTCCTCCTTTACAGGTTCCTCTGGTACAAGCTCTTCCTCATCCATTTGTCCCAAAATTTCTTCCAAAGGTACAACATCCTCCATATCATCCGGAAGATGCATAATAGGTTCCTTAACCGACGCATTCTCTGACTTTTTCTCATCTAAATCAAAATCAAATTCATCAAGGAACTCAGAATATGCCTCTGACTCAAGTTCATTTTCGAACTCCCTCAGAAAATCCTCAGATGCTCCGTTATCATCATTCAAAAATGCATCATCATCGTCTTTTGCATCGACAGTTTTTAATAAATTATCAAGATAATTTTCTGACACCTTATCTCCCATTATAATTCTCCATAACTACATTAAGGGATGTGGCATTTCGCCACACCCCTTAGACTTTTCCCTTATTATCTAGTAACAAGTTTATCTATTGCATCTACGAGCTGACCAATCTCTGGTTTTGTAAGCTGTGCATCTGCACCAAGTTGTTCTCCCTTTCTACGCATTTCCTCATTAACAAGTGATGAGAAAATAACAAGAGGGATGTTCTTAATTACATCGTCAGTCTTTGCAAGTTTTGTAAGTCTGTGTCCGTCCATCTGCGGCATCTCAATATCAGTAATGATACACTGAACTTTATCCTTGACGGTACCTGCCGCCTTAAGTTCACAAAGCTTGTCCCAAGCCTCCTGTCCATTGTTTGTAATAATAGTATTGGTGTATCCAGACTTATGTAAGCAATCTGTAATGAGCTTACTAAGAAGCGGTGAATCCTCTGCAATAAGAATGCTATATGAGGCTCTGTCTAAATTCTCGCTCATCATATCCACATCAGAAACCTTAAGTCCTGTCTCTGGACTAATCTCAGAAACTATGGACTCAAAATCAAGGATTACTACCAGCTTATCATCCATCTTGATAACACCTGTAGCAGTTCCTCCATCCTTGCCGTTCAAGGTCGAATCTGGCTTAATAATAGCTTCCCACGAAACTCTATGTATACCAATCACTTCATCTACATGAAATGCAACATCAAGTTTGTTGAAATTTGTAATTATAAATAAACCTTTTTCTCCTGTATCCGGTAATCCAAGACATCTCTTTAAGTTTACAACTGTGATCATTGTATCACGTGGCATGAAAATTCCCTCTACACTAGGGTGTGTGTGTGGAACAGGAGTTACCGGCATGTACTGCAATATTTCACGAATCTTTGCTACATTGATTCCGTAATGATTGTCGCCTAAAGTAAATTCAAGTACCTCTAACTCATTCGTTCCTGATTCTAATAGAATATTGGTATCCATATAATTCCTCCCCGAACTATAATTATTAATTAAATTATATCATAGTGTTAATG
>CAMFPD010000266.1 GCA_945971355.1 uncultured Lachnobacterium sp. | reverse complement strand
CTTCACTAATATTCTTAATCAGTGTAATATCTGCTGGTAGCCAATCCACATTATTCAACTCATTACTTGTTAACCACTTAGCTGCTTCATGCTCCTTCAACACTAAATCACCCTTAACAATCTCACACCAGAAACAATCCATAGATAAATGAAATGTTGTATAATCATACTCAATTGTATCAATCAATTCACCAACTGAAATCTCTGTATCAAGCTCTTCCATAATCTCTCGCTTCAAAGCTTCCTGTGGAGTTTCCCCCTCTTCAATTTTTCCTCCTGGGAATTCCCATCCATCTTTAAATTCACCATAGCCTCTTTGGGTCGCAAAAATAATCGGCTCGCCATTTTCATTTGTTGCTTTGATAACCGCAGCTACCACTCTAACTGTTTTCATATTGCCTCCAAACTATGCGCTTACAATGTACTCATAAATATCTTCTCGAACAGGAACGTCAAGTATCCACTCAATTTCAACTGCAGATTTCTCAGTATTAGCCATTGTAAATTCCTTTGCATTTCCGCTAGCTGTCATATGCCCAAGATAATAGAATTCCTTTGAAATCTTATCGTCCTTGTTCTTACGCACAAATAGTTCAACTTGTATTCCGCGCTCTTTTGCCTTCAAGAAATTCTGTACATCATCAGATTGTAAGCTTCTTCCTGATTTAGAAATTGCAATCAATCGATCTCGGAAACCTTCTACAAAATGATCCTCATATTTTGTAGTATCACTGATATCTTCTGACTTATCGTAATTAATAAATACTGGGAATGTTTTTGTCTTCTTATCAAACTTGTAGCCACCAATATTTAATGGCACCTCATTCTGTTCCCAGTTTAGAAGTCGGCAGACATCTTCATACGTATACTTCTGGTATAAAACCAAATCCGAATTCTCATAGCAATCGCTGTAATCGCGTTCGTATCTGCTAATACCGAACTCAACCAATTCCTTTAATATGTTATAGAAATCATCATTTTTTAACATCTCCATAAAAGACTCTGTAGGTTTATAATCAGCGGCATCTTCCTCTATAAATACACACTGAGAATATGTTTTCTTTCCAGATCCAGCTGGGAATTCATTGGTCATAACATTGACTATATTTTCCTTTTGATCCTGAGATATTTCTTTTCCATATTCCTTCATATCCTCAGAAAGTCCAGCAAATAATCCTAACTTTGAAAATCCACGCGCATATGCAAGAAGTCTCTTTAACATCTTTAATTCCTGCACTCGTTTTCCGCTAGCTAGTTTCTTAGAAACAAACTCGATGACTTTTTCTTCATCCTCTGATAATCGAATCTTATATTCCTTTTCATATTTCACAAGGAATTTGTAATATGAACCAAGACTATTATTATCAAAGATTCGAATAACATCCATTTCTCCGTAATCATCAAAGTCTCTAAGGGCAGGAATTCTTCCAAGCTTGTTTTTTAGATTTGTATAATTCTCGCGAATGAGTTTTATATCACTGAAGTTTGCACTATCTACAGATGCAAAAATCCTCTTTCTGCTTATCTCATCAAAGTGTACTGTGGATGCACCTGGAATCACACGTCCACCTTCCATGATGTATCTTCGAATATTATCCTTGTTATATGTTCTGTCACCAGAAAGAGCAATCGGAATCATGAAGTTATTAGTGTAATTTCCAATAAAATCAAGAATTACAACGTATTCTTTCCCATTTGCTTTTCTAAGACCCCTGCCTAGCTGCTGAATGAACACGATTGGTGACTGTGTTGGGCGAAGCATAACTACCTGATTCACCTCAACAATATCCACACCTTCATTTAATATTTCTACTGAGAAAATATAATCTAAAGGTGTTTTTTCTTCATTGGCATCCTCTTCATTCATCGCCAATCGCTCAAAAGCATCCTGTCTTTCCTGCTCAGATGAACTACCATTAAGAGCAATAGTTCTATACAGTTTTCCTGTTGCGGGATTTGTTATCTGATTGAACTTAGCAGATAGCTCTTCCGTTTCCTTTATGCTGCTACAGAAAATTAACCCTTTGACCTTATCCCCGCTATATCCATAATAATCGGCCTGTGTAATGATATGTTTCACACGTTCATCACTCGTCAGCATTGAAAAATCACGATTTGCCTCCTCATCATCTCCAATAATTGCCAAGTCTGTGATACCAAAATAGTGGAATGGACAGAGCAAATTCTCTTCCATTGCCTGCTGTAAGCGAATTTCATATGCTATCTGATAATTAAAGAGTTCATACACATTTCGCCCTTCTACGTTATCATCTCGCTTATCTGGAGTAGCTGTCATACCAAGCCATAGCTTAGGTGTAAAATGTTTCATTATCTTCTGATATGTATCAGCTGGAACATGGTGTGCTTCATCCAAAACAATGCAATCAAATGTATCTTTTGCGTACTGCAATAAGTGATCATCACGATTTAACGTCTGCACGGTAGCAAATACATAATCTGCATCATAGTCATGATATCCAGCACCTACAAGTCCCATTGAAACTGTTTTTGCAAACACCTTCTCATAGGATCTCTTTGTCTGTCTTGCAAGCTGACCTCTATGAACCAAGAATAACACTCTCTTAAATCCAAGCTCACGCATAGCGAATGCAGAAGCATATGTTTTTCCGGTTCC
>CAMFPD010000265.1 GCA_945971355.1 uncultured Lachnobacterium sp. | reverse complement strand
GTAATTTCACAAGCACTAATATCACCCTTAATGGCAATAGCCATAATATATTTTTCATTATCCAGCAAAATATGTGTCACATCACTATCATTATCACTGTAATCGCACTTTGTTTTCTTGTATCCCTGCATTCCTTCCCCGGAAAGCTTTAATCGGGCTTCACATGTAGTCCAGTGTTTTGCAAACAAAAATCCTGCTGCACTCTCTTCCTCTTTTCTAAGACTCTCTGCCACCTCCTCTGAAAACATCTTTTTGGCCACTGACAAACTCATACGGTCTGTTCTTTCAATATCAATTCCAACCGGCCCTGTCCCTTTATCAGCCACCGCCAACACCACAAAATGTCCGCTGTGGGACAGATTAAAAAATTTATCTCCTGAAATCAATTCCGGTTTTCCATGTTCTCCAAAGAATAGCTGACTATCTGATGAAACACCCAGATATCTGCTTAGTAAAAAGCCTGCTGCAAGCTCCTGTAATCCGGTCCTTATATTTTTTGCCTTTATGCATCTGTTATATTTTTCCAAATAATAAGGAGCAATATTAGATTTCACAGACTGCAGCTCCACCTCTGTACACTCACTTATAGTATCCGTATCAAAAATGTAAACCGTAATCTTTTTCATCCTAACCGCTCCATTTTAAATCCCACATTATGAATTACTATTTATTTTACGATATCATAATATGTCTTTGATGTCACTTTGAAAATCACATAATATATAGCAGCAAATATAACACTTGTTATCAAAAGGCTAATTACAAATGTAACTGCATCACTCATGAAGAGGACTGACATCATAAGCTTAATCATCGGAAATGATCCTGCAAGATGGCAATAGCTCACAACAAGAGGAAGGAAAAATACTATTCTTACCTGAGAAGATATTGTACTCTTTACCTCAGCCTGGCTCATTCCCACCTTTTCCATTATATTGTAACGCTCTCTGTCATCATAACCTTCCGAAATCTGTTTGTAGAAAATAATCATAACAGTTACAACAAGAAACATAAATCCACAGGCCATTCCTAGAAAAAACAAACCTCCAAAGCTGTAGTAATATTCTATGCGTGCCTCTTCCTTTGATAAATTAGTCAATCTGTCATAATTTCCAAACAAAGCCGCTGAGTCCACCTGTCCGATTGCATCACCCATATCATTACCAAGAGCCAATTTATCTTCAGATTTTCCACTGCAATCTACATAATACTCCACACGAAAAGAATTGCTGTGCTCATTAGCGTTTGTTCTATATAATTCATACGCCTCGTTCAAAGCTGCATCATCAGCCACAACAACATACAAGGCTCTGCCCACAGCATTCCAGAGACTTTCTGCATTAATCTGATTATATAAATTTGCATCTTTTACTTTATACTTCTTGCCATAGTAATCTAAATAGCTTTCATCATATGAACCCTTTGAAAATGTGATAAACACTTCATCCCCAGCAAGTTCAGGCACTGTCTTGTCATAATCAGCACAGCACTTTAAGAAATCCTCTCTTGTGATAAAGGTAAGGATATCTCCATTCTCCATGTCGCCCATCATTTTATCATCTGAAACAAGGGTGCCGTTATCCAATTCTCCCATCACAATAAAAGATGAATATACCATTGAACCCTCTACCGTAAGATTATGAGCTTTAACCTGCTCCTCTATAAATGCAAGACCATCCTCGCTTTTTGCCACAGGTGTTTCGCTGGAATATACACTGACATTCATTTCAGCAGGATACTGGCTGTTCACCGTATCCTCAACACCTGCATACAATCCAACTGTTGTTGAAATTGTAACAAGCACCATCGTTGAAAGAATACAAATATTTGCTAGACCAACTGCATTCTGCTTCATACGATAAAGCATTCCTGCAACGGCTGTCATATGTCGTTTGCTATAGTAGAACTTCTTATTTTTCTTTAATAATTTTAAAACAAAGATGCTACCTGTTGTAAAAACAATATATGTTCCAATAATTACCAGAATAACCGCCACAAAGAATAATAACATTGCTGTAAATGGATTTTTGATAGTTATTGAGAGATAGTATCCAGCAAATAGACAGGCAAATCCAATTAGTGAAAGAATAACCTTAGTCTTTGGCTCACGCTCTCCCACATTACCACCCTTAATCAACTCCATTGTATTGGATTTTCTAATCTGGAAGCAGTTGTATAAAAGTAAAAGCAAATATAAAATACCAAAAGCTACTGCTGTATATCCCATACTCGAGAAGGAAATCTCAAAAGCAAAATTTGTATCTATCTTAATAATATAAAAATACAAAAGTAAGCAAAGCTTTGAAAAAGCTATTCCGACAATCAATCCACCTACAATAGAGATAAGTGCAACAATAATACTCTCCACTGCAAGGACTCTGCTGATATGTCTTTTCTCCATTCCAAGCATGTTATACACACCAAATTCTTTTTTTCTTCTCTTAATCAAAAAGCTGTTTGTATAAAAAAGAAAAATGTATGCAAAGATAAGTATTACCCACAAACCAAAGCTCATCATCATTCTTATCTGATCAGCCCCAAACATTCCATCAATTCCCTTGTTAAGCTTCATAAAAGACATCATATATACAAAAGCTGTCTCTTATACACATCTCCGAGCCCACGAGACTAAGGCGAAT
>CAMFPD010000264.1 GCA_945971355.1 uncultured Lachnobacterium sp. | reverse complement strand
TAATCTATCCGGGACACGTGGCAATTTACATGGGGAATGGATGTATTGTGGAGGCCCAGTCCACAAAAGCTGGAATAACAGCCAACAGATCAGTTAACTGTCACACAATAACAGGTATCAGAAGATATCATTAATAAGAAAATTTATGCCAAGGTTGCGACCTTGGCATTTTATTTGTTATAATAAGGGTTGCGTAATATATAATAATTCCTTTAATAGATGAGTATCTGAAACGAAATACATTTCAGAGCACAAAATAGTATAAAGGGAGAAAAGTAAAAGCAGTTCATACATACTTTGAAATATTGTTATAAAAATTATAGGAGGAAAAGATATGCAGTTAGAACAGTTACAAAAGGATATGATAGCAGCAATGAAGGCAAAGGATAAGGTACGAAAGGATGCAATTTCTTCCCTTGTATCAGCGGCAAAGAAGGTAGGAATAGATGAGGGATGCAGAGAGAATATCCCAGAGGAAATTGTAGACAGAGTAATCCTGAAGGAAATGAAAACCGTAAAGGAGCAGATAGACAGCTGCCCAGAGACAAGAACAGACTTGCTTGAAGAATACAAGGCAAGATATGCAATATTTGCAGAGTATGCACCAAGCATGATGTCAGAGGAAGAGGTAGAAAATGTACTTACTGAAAAATTTGCTGATGTTATTGCAACAAAAAACAAAGGACAAATAATGAAGGTTGTTATGCCAGAGCTTAAGGGAAAAGCTGATGGAAAAGTGATAAATCAGGTAGTAGCAAAGCTCTGTCAGTAGGCAGGAGGCACTATGGGATTTGGGAATAAAATAAAGAACGCTATAAAAAGAATTGTAAAAATGCCAAAGAAATATATAGTAACCATAATTCTTGGAGTGATGGTGATAATCACTGGAGCTATGGCTATTAGGAGTGGAAATCTGAGACGACCATTGAATTATCCATCCAGCCTGGACGTGGTGGCAATAACCGTGGGTGATACAGAAATCACTCTTAGGGATATGGCATTTTATGTTGCCTACGAGGAGATGGAAGTAGAAAAGCAGGCGGTAGTATACGATCCAGAGGATCCTAACAAGTACTGGAATATTCATACAGATGGAGAGTTTGTAAAAGTAGCAGCAAAAAATGCAGCGATTCAAATGGCAATACATGATCAGATATTTTGTCAGATGGCAGAGGCTGATGGGGTAACACTTGAGGCTTCAGATTATGAATATATAAGAAATAGTGAATCAGATTTTATATCAGATTTGGAAGATTATGAAGGTCTGGAGAAGTTAGGTGTTACAGAGGAAGACATATGCAATTCCATGGAGAGAGTTGCACTAGCTCAGAAATATCAGCAAATGTATGCAGAAATGAACGGAGAAAATGTAGAAGAATATGCTTTTACAGGTGATGCATATAAAGAGCTAGTTGAGAATAATTATGAGTATAAGATAAAAGAGAAAATATGGGAACGCATTAGATTTGGAAATGTGATTCTTGAGCATTAGAATTAGAAGGTAGAAAAATGGCAGTTAAAATAGGAAGAAATGACCCATGTTGGTGTGGGAGTGGAAGAAAATATAAGGCATGTCACGCAAACTTTGATGACAGATTAGCAAAGCTTGCGGCAGAGCATCACAAGATTCCGCCACGCAGTATAATTAAAACACCTGACCAGATAATGGGAATAAAGGAAAGTGCAAAAATAAATGTGGCAGTGCTTGATTACATACAGGAACATATACATGAGGGTATGAATACTGCAGAGATAGATAAGATAGTATATGAAATGACAACTGATATGGGAGGAATTCCGGCACCATTAAATTATGAGGGATATCCTTTCAGTGTGTGTACCTCTGTAAATGAACAGGTATGTCATGGATTTCCATCAAAGGATGTAATACTTAAGGACGGAGATATTATTAACGTAGATTGTTCAACAATCCTCAACGGATATTTCTCAGATTCCTCAAGAATGTTTTGCATCGGAAATGTAAGTCCTGAAAAGAAGAAGCTTGTGGATGTTACCAAGGAGTGTGTTGAGCTTGGTCTCAAGGAGGTTAAACCTTGGGGATTCCTTGGTGATATGGGGCAGGCTGTACATGACCATGCATATGCAAATGGATATACTGTTGTCCGCGAAATTGGAGGTCATGGTATTGGTCTTGCCTTCCACGAAGATCCATGGGTAAGTTACAATACCAAGAGAGGCACCGACATGGTTATGGCCCCTGGTATGATATTCACTATCGAGCCTATGGTTAACATGGGCAAAGTTGACATCTACGTTGACTCCAAGAACGACTGGGAAGTCTACACAGAGGATGGCCTCCCATCCGCCCAATGGGAAATTATGGTTCTTGTCACCGAAGATGGCTACGAGGTCCTCAGCTGGTAAACACTTGCGCGTTCCATGCACTTGTTGCATGGGGCGCTTTTTTGTCCTCTTTTTTTTGCCTTTTGGTATATAAAACTAATAAAATGGCACATACTCTTTCGCAGAAAAAACGTAGAGTAAAGCCTTAGATTTGTGAGATGCCATATTTTGCCTTCAGGGAAGCTGTACTTCAACCGCTTTGACAGCGTTCCCAAATTGTACTCCCCACACGAACAAATTAGCTGACCATCCTAGTCAGTCTAAGGAGCCTTACTCAGGAAGT
>CAMFPD010000263.1 GCA_945971355.1 uncultured Lachnobacterium sp. | reverse complement strand
AACAATTTTTCAACAGTGCCCTGGCTCACAGTCTGATTATTTCGTTTGTCTCAGCCAACTATCCGTGAAAGAACCAGGGCACAAACTTGAAAAATTTTTCGAATAAATATATATGCTTGTCTTTTAATGATGTTATTCACAGGGGGGCAGCCTCTACAAGAGGGGCAGCCACCTACGATTTCTTCAACATCTTCAGGATTTTGTACTCATAAATTACAGCAATCACAAGTATTATACCAATTACAATAAGGCTGTATGAACTCTGGATACCTATTCCGGCAGCATCACATACACATGGAACAAGTAATCCTGCAATAAATACAAACTTAACAAGTCTAATCATTCTAAGGGAATATTTCCTGACATCTCCTGTACACATTTCAGTGGGAATCCGATTTAATCTTTCTGGGAAAAACGATAATACAGTGAAGCCGGCATATACAAGCAGCATTATAAGCAGGTTGATTATTACCTTGTATGGACTAATTCCATATGTTACACCATAGAAAATCTGTAATCCTATATAAACAAATGTCAGTACGATATCAACTGCCTCCAGAAGGAGTGCAGGTACTGTTAAATCATCTTTTCGCATCTAATCACCTTCATAAAATACTTCAAAAAATGCTTTGAAATCAAAACAAATTATATGAAATATTTTATTATAATATTTGTTATCATTCAAGATAAATTGTGGTATAATGAGCAAGGCGATTTTGGGAGGTTATAAGATTCCCAAAAATCAGTAATATGATACAAATGAAGTTAATATATAAGGAGTCATTATGGAGAATTTAAAAATACCAAAGGGCTACAAGTCCGAGCTCAATCTTCACGACACTCAGATTGCAATTAAAACAGCAAAGGATTTCTTTCAGGGAATGCTTGCGCAGAGACTTTCTCTGACACGTGTGTCAGCACCTCTCTTTGTAGATCCAGCAACAGGTCTGAATGACAACCTGAATGGTTATGAGAGACCGGTATCATTTGGAATTAAAGAGCAGGGAGAAAAAGAAGCAGAGGTTGTTCACTCTCTTGCAAAGTGGAAGAGATATGCTCTTAAGAAGTATGGGTTTTCTATTGGAGAGGGTATTTATACTGATATGAATGCCATTAGAAGAGATGAAGATACTGACAATATCCACTCTATTTTTGTTGATCAGTGGGATTGGGAGAAGGTTATCCGTAAGGAAGACAGGAACCTTGATTTTTTGAAGGAAACAGTAAAGGTTGTATACAAGTGTCTGAGAAAAACTGAGCAGTATATGGCTATTCAGTATGATTATATAGACCTTATTCTGCCAAAGGAAATTGCATTTGTTACAACAAGTGAGCTTGAGGAGTTGTTCCCAGACAACACACCAAAGGAGAGAGAATACTATTATGCCAAGGCAAAGGGTGCAGTTTGTGTTATGCAGATTGGGGATAAGCTTGCAAATGGTGAACCTCATGATGGCCGTGCACCTGACTATGATGATTGGGCATTGAATGCTGATATCATTGTTTATTATCCTGTTCTTGATATTGCCCTTGAGTTGTCTTCAATGGGAATCAGAGTAGATGAAAAATCATTAAAGGAGCAGCTCGATAAGGCTGGATGTCCTGAGAGAGCAGAGCTTCCATTCCAGAAGGCTATTTTAAATAATGAGCTTCCATACACAATTGGAGGAGGAATCGGACAGTCTCGTATCTGTATGTTCTTCCTTAGAAAAGCACATATCGGAGAGGTTCAGAGTTCTATCTGGCCAGATGATGTAGTTGCAGAATGTGAGAAAAACGGAATAGAGCTCCTGTAGGAGCCTAAAATCCCTGGGACAGGTACCGGAAAATGGTATTAGTCGCAGGGATTTTTAGTTGTATATGTGGTAGGTAATACTTGGATTTGACAAGCTCTGCTACGGCATATTACTATTAATGGGTATATATTAAAAATGGGTATCCATTAAATTAGAAATGGGAGAAAAAATGAGTATAACGATAGAAGAATTAAAGCAGACTGATAAGGAGTCTTATCAGTTGATTGATATAAGAAGTGAATATGAGATTGCTCATGGATGTGTGCCGGGAGCAATAGCTATATCTGCCCAGGAGCTGATAGAATTTACTGATGACAGGCTTGATAAAAGCAAAATGATTGTTGTCTGTTGCAGCAGGGGCAGAGAAAGTATAGATGTTGCAGAGAGACTTAAGGAAAAAGGTATAGACGCCAAAAGCCTTGAGGGCGGATATGTTGCATGGCTTTTGGACTATATGAAAAGTGAAGATGAGGCCGATACAGAAAAAAACTTTGCACGGGATGTGGAGCAGAGCCTTAGAAAAAAGTTCAAAAAAAGTATATTTACAAAGTTTGCAAAGGGAATATGCAATTATGAGCTTGTGAAGCCTGGTGACAAAATTGCTGTGTGTATATCTGGCGGCAAGGATTCTATGCTGATGGCGAAATGCTTTCAGGAGCTTAAGCGCCATAACAAATTTGAGTTTGAGGTTAAATATCTTGTCATGGACCCTGGTTACAGCCCGGAAAACAGAAGGGTTATCGAGGAGAATGCAAGAAGACTTGATATTCCCATTACAATTTATGAGTCAGATATTTTTGATGCGGTATATGATATCGAAAAATCACCATGCTATCTGTGTGCCAGAATGAGGCGGGG
>CAMFPD010000262.1 GCA_945971355.1 uncultured Lachnobacterium sp. | reverse complement strand
CGTTAATGTATCAGAATGCTCATTCATATATGCAACTGTCTTATCAGATACATCCTTTGCAATTGTTGTTGTTTTATATTTTGAATAACGATTACCTTTAATGGCATATCTTAAAACAACAATCTCATAGGCAGTCTCTTTGTCATATTCATCACTCACATCGAAACATTCATTTTCATCAGACATAAGATACTGCATAACCTGTTCCGCTGTAGCCTTTGATTCATCAAAATCAAATTTCTTGTTATACTCAAGCTTATCATATGAGACTTCACCAAATACATCTGCAAGAAATCTGTTGAGGGATGTTCCTGACACGCTGTACTCGTATTTGCCATCATCATTAAGTTTTATTGCAAAATCATTATAGATGTTTTCACCATTTTTTCTAATTACAGAGATAATCTCCGCAAGCTCGGCATTAAGTTCTTCATTCTTGACACTAGTGTTGTTGTATGAACCATTGTCACTAATAACTACAGAATATGCCAGCTCATTGTAAGCTAACAAATTACCATTGCAATCATATATATTTCCTCTTGCAGCATCAATTGATAAAGTCTTCTGAATCAAAAGCGTAAAGTTCTTCTGATATTCTTTACCATTTACAATCTGTAATGAAAAAACCCTGATAAGAACCATCAGAAAGAACAAGCTGATTACTGCCGCCAGAACAAACAATCTTGAGCCAAAAAATTTTTTCAAAAATTGTTTTAATTCATAGTTCAAATTTTTTCGCACTCCTTTTTTCGTATGCTTCTAATTTCTGGTTAATCTTAAGTAACAAATAATACAGTAAAATTGTGATAACCATGGTATATACAAACTCAGGAAGAATAATAGAAACAAAATAATTTCCAAACTTAAATCTGCTTCTAAACAAAAACATTCCAATATACACAATCAAATTATACACAACGTCACTTCCTCCTATCAAAAGCATAGGAAGCTTAATATCATCTGGATAAAACCTTTTTTGGAATAATCCATTAATATATCCTATATACATATAGATTAAAGCATATATTCCTAAGTAAAAACCGAAAAAAATGTCTATAAGCAGTCCACAAAAAAATCCCACCCATAGACCTTCTTTTTTGCCTCTCATAAATCCTATTGCAGAAACTACGATTACCATTAAATTGGGAGTGATATTAGCAAAAGCAAGCCCTTTAAACACAGTTGTCTGTAATAGAAAGCATATGGCTATGATCAGAAAATAAGTTAAATATCTTCGCATCACTGTCTTTTACTCCTCTTCTGAATTAGTTTCAGTATCGTTTTCTGTCGAAAAAATATCACTTTTTATGTCAGAAATAACAAGTACATTTTCAATATGCTGGAAATCAACAATCGGAGTAATTGTTCCTGATTTTGTAAGATTATTAGAATTATCTTCAATAGACGCAATATATCCAATTAGAATTCCCTGCTGATACTGATCAGACACATATGAAGTCACAACAGCATCCCCTACTGCAACCTTATCATCCTCATCCTTAAGCTCGGAAAAACTAATTACCTTATCCTCGTTCATGGCCAGCAAATCACCACTTACATTAAAGTTATCCTCTGTTGAAGTAACCATTGCACTCACATTACTTGAGTCATCAATAATACTTCTAACCTTTGCATAATTTGGTCCCACCTCGGTAATAATTCCAACAAGACCGCTGCCAGCCAGAACATTTTGTCCAACTTTTATGCCACTTTTTGAGCCCTTATCAATAATAAAAGTTGAGAACCAGTTTCCACTATCCTTAGCAATTACACTTGCAGCTATTTTCTCATAACTTGGATACTTTTCATCCAGCTCAAACAATTCTCTATAATTTTCCAGTTCGTACTGTTCAAGCTTTATAGTATTAAGCTCCGACGTCAAATCACTTACCTGTTGTTTTAAAACTTCGTTTTCAGCCAGTACCTCATTTAATGTCTTAAACTCATTTGTTTTGTCAAATATCCAAAGTCCTGCATTATTAATACCCTTTTGCATAGGTACAAAAACATATCCAGCTACTGATTTTAATGGACCACCTGATATGTTAAGTGTAAGTCCAATAATAATTATTGCAACACAGGCAAGTGTCATTGTTAAAAGTGTTATTTTGGCTGACACTCTCTTTTTTGAACCACGATTTCGAAATTTTCTACTCATTTATTCCTCAAATCCTATTTCTTCATGCTAAAAGGAAGACGCTTGAATTTTGAATCAGATACAATCTTTACCAAACCTCTCGCAGCGCTTTCCTCTGGAACCTCAGTTGTATTTACCTTGATGTTGGTTATCTCTTCAAACAATTTGTCAATATCATGAAGTAGAGAACCTCCTCCAGTGATATAAATTCCAGAATGTATTATATCCTTTGCCAACTCAGGTGGAGTTTTCTCAAGAATCATCTTAATTGAATTACAAATATTTGTAAGATTAGTCTTCATAGCCTCATAAACTATCTGAGCCGAAATCTCCATCTCAATAGGAAGACCACTAACAACATCACGTCCCACAACAACCATGCTTTCTTCTCTGCCTGGAAGTCCTGAACCAATTGTCTCCTTAAGAGCTTTTGCAGTCTTTTGGCCTATCACAAGATTATATTCTTTTCTAATGTAACTTATGATGCTTTCATCTATTCTATTTCCTCCAAAATGAAGCAAATCGCTGAGTACAAGTCCACCAAGTGAAATAACAGAAATCTCTGTTGTATCTGCACCCATAT
>CAMFPD010000261.1 GCA_945971355.1 uncultured Lachnobacterium sp. | reverse complement strand
TGGTTCTTTCACGGATAGTTGGCTGAGACAGACGAAATAATCAGACTGTGAGCCATGGCACTGTTGAAAAATTGTTTCTCATAAATGTATATGCTTGGCTTTTATTTATGTTTTTGTGGGCAGCCCAATCTATTACTCCAGTTTCTTTCAAGGCTTGCTTAGTTTCTTCACTGGCTGCCCTATGTAATCGTACGCAAAAATAAAGACATATATTTCCGAGAAACATATGTCTTTATTTTGTTTATGTAAGACCAAAGGGGCAGCCCTAATAAAACCACCACCAAGCTTGAAATCAACTAAATAGACATTTATGCATGCTCTGGTACTACAGCATAGAATTCAATTTCTTCATCGCTCTCGTTTCTAAGGCTGTGGCTATGCCCCATTGGACAATAATGGCACTGACCAGTCTCAAGAATTTCCTTATCATCATCCATGATAACCACACCAGTTCCCTTGATCATAAAAATAATTTCACTGTTTGTATCATGAATGTGATAGCCAATAGAAGCTCCTGGCTCAAGCTTAGCTCTCATAATCTTAATCTTGTCATCTGTGAACATACGAGGGATAAAGTTCTTCTCTCCTCCCTTGAATTCTGGGATTACTTTCTCTTCAACAGAATCAAAATTTAAAATCATAACATTTACCTCTTTTCTTTTTCTACATACTATAGCATATTGTCATCCGCAACAACAACTTCAACACCGCTCTCTCTGTACACCGCGAGAGTTTCATCTGCAATTCCGCTGTCTGTAATCACAACATTGATATCATCTAGTGATGCATAGCTTGATATTGATGCTGAACCAAACTTAGTGTGATCTACAAGGGCAATAGTCTTGCCAGAGCATTTTACACATTCCCTCTTCAGGTCGGCTTCATATATACTAAAATCAGTAAGACCATTATCAATTGAGAATCCTCTGGCTGACACAAAAGCTATATCTGTGTGTATTTTTCTAAGCATATCCTGTCCCAGAAGTCCCTCTATGGATGAAGATGCGGAGGTTACGATACCACCTGTCAAAATCACTGTAATCCCAGGAACATCCTTAAGCGCAAGAGCCAGATTAATTCCATTTGTAATTATTGTAAGCTGAGTGTAACCGGTAAGCTTAAGCCCCAGTGTATATGCTGTTGAACTGGCATCTAAGAACACACACATGTGATCCTTCACATATTTTTTTGCACAGTTGGCAATTGCTTCCTTCTCTTCCTTGTTCTCAAGCTCTCTCTCATGGAAATGATAAGCTCTGGATGTAAGCTCCGTCTGATTGGAGCCGGATGCCTTGAACAATGCTCCTCCATGAGTTTTTGTAAGAAGCCCCTCCTTGTCCATCTGGTTTAAATCAGTCCTAATTGTGGTAGTGGACACACCTAGCATTTCACTTAGTTCAACGGTGGTCGCTCTACCGTTTTTCTTTAGATAATCTAAAATCTCATTTTGTCTCTCCGCCTGCAGCATACCTCTTACCTCTCTGATAAATTAGATATCCGTAAGTTACCTTACTCATTTATTAATTTACACTATCTTTACATAGCATCTATGTCTTTACATATCATCTATATCTATACACATCATCTATATCTATGGATAATACCATACCAGATTCTCTATTATTCTATCATAGATAACAAATCTTATCTATAAAATATACCAATAAATTTGTTTTTATTTTGTTTTTGCTTTGTTTTCCCTTGTTTTTATTTTTGTTTCTATAATAAACAAGCAATTTTACCAGCCCATCCCCCTCATTCAATGTTACCATTCTTCTTTTATTTGCGTATTATTTATTCAAAACACAAGTTTTCGCAAATTATCACTTGCGTTTTCTTGTGTTTAGTGTTATATTATATACAAGTTCATAATCCATTTATCAAAAAAAGGAGGTTACTATGAAAATATTCGTAGACACTGGAAAAATCGAAGAAATTAGAAAAGCTAATGACATGGGTGTTATCTGTGGTGTGACAACTAACCCATCACTCATCGCAAAAGAAGGCGGACGTCCACAGGAAGAAATCCTCAAGGAAATTGCTTCTATCGTAGACGGACCTATCTCAGGAGAAGTTAAGGCAACAACAGTTGACGCTGAGGGAATGATTAAAGAGGGACGCGAAATTGCAGCCCTTCATCCAAACATGGTTGTAAAGATTCCTATGACAATCGAAGGTCTTAAGGCTGTTAAGGTTCTTTCTGCAGAAGGTATCAAGACAAACGTAACACTTATCTTCTCTGCTAATCAGGCTATTCTTGCTGCAAATGCAGGAGCTACATATGTATCACCATTCTTAGGAAGACTTGATGATATCAGCCAGCCTGGTATTGATTTAATCAGAGATATCGCTGAAATCTTCTCTATCTATGGATATGAGACAGAGATAATCGCAGCATCAGTTAGAAATCCAATCCACGTAACAGATTGTGCTCTTGCTGGAGCTGACATTGCTACAATTCCTTATGGTGTAATTGAGCAGATGACAAAGCATCCTCTTACAACACAGGGTATTGAAAAATTCCAGGCTGATTACAAAGCAGTATTCGGCGAGTAGGAATAATAAAAATACTTTTTCTCTCCTACCATAGAATATGAATCATAAGCTAAATTTGTAATCATACACACTCATGATTACATGACGTTTTCAGCTAGTTTGTTCATTTGACAAGACAAAGGAGTTAGTTATGATTCAAAAACAGCCCTCTTTCGAGGGCTGTT
>CAMFPD010000260.1 GCA_945971355.1 uncultured Lachnobacterium sp. | reverse complement strand
CATGGAAAAAACAGACTTGCCAGCAATTCTTTGTTAGAGAGTCTTGTGTTTGCCAAGAGAGCGGCAGTAGATATTGCTACTGATATGGGGACAAAGCTGCAGCAGGCAGTGTAGTTAGTTCCAATAAATTGTAAGAGAACTCTATTCATAGAATATATGAGTAAGAATATTTGAAACGTTGGTTTACAAGAATATTTAAAGCAGAGGTTACAAGAATATTTAAAATATAGACTTACAAGAGTAATTAAAGCACTGGCTTATAAGATAATTATAGAAAGATGAGGATAAATTATGTACGATCAGGTAACACTTGGATTAAATGTTGATCCATATATTTTAAGCGCATTAAAGGAAGATATTACAAGCGAGGATGTATCTACAAATGCAGTTATGCCAGAACCGAAACAGGGCGAGGTTGACTTGATATGTAAGCAGGATGGAATCATATGTGGCTTGCAGGTTTTTGAGAGGACATTCACACTTTTAGACAGCAATACCAAGGTTGAGTTTATGGTAAAAGACGGAGATTTCGTCAAGGCAGGACAACTTATGGCAAAAGTTTACGGTGACATAAGAGTATTGCTATGTGGTGAGAGAACTGCGCTTAACTATCTTCAGAGAATGAGCGGAATTGCAACTTATACACATGAGGTGGCAGCACTTCTTGAAGGCAGTGACATCAAGCTTCTTGATACAAGAAAGACCTGTCCGAACAACAGAATTTTTGAGAAATATTCAGTAAGGGTTGGTGGCGGAAACAATCACAGATACAATTTGTCAGATGGAGTCCTTTTAAAGGACAATCATATTGGCGCCGCTGGTGGTGTTAAGGAAGCTGTAACTATGGCTAAAGCTTATGCTCCATTTGTACGAAAAATCGAAGTTGAAGTAGAGACATATGACATGGTTGTTGATGCTATCGAGGCTGGTGCTGATATTATCATGTTAGATAATATGTCAGATGAATTGCTCAAGAAATGTATTGATTATATCGATGGTCGTGCAGAAATTGAGATTTCTGGAAATGTGACAAAGGAAAATATTGCAAGACTAAAAAATATGGGCGTTGATTATATTAGTAGTGGGGCACTCACACACTCAGCACCTATTATGGATATTTCTCTGAAAAATCTCCATGCAGTCTAATTTATCTTAGCTGAAAAGACTCCCACTTATATAAGTGGTGATTAATATATGCAAATATAAAGGAAGGAAGAAAAATGAACGGCGAAGACAGACGTGAAAAAATAATTTCTATTTTAAAGTCAAGTAATGCTCCGGTTGCTGGTTTGACTCTGGCAAAAGAGCTGGGTGTGAGCAGACAGGTTATTGTACAGGATATTGCTTTGCTCAGAGCCAATGCTACCGCGATTTTTTCAACGAACAGAGGCTACGTTTTACAGGAAAAGAATGTATGCGAAAGGGTTTTTAAGGTTCAGCATACAGACGAGGAAGTAGAGGAGGAGCTATCGATAATAGTAGATATGGGAGGCATCGTTAAGGATGTCTTCGTATATCATAAGGTATATGGTGTGTTAAAGGCTGAGATGAATATAAAATCCCGTATGGATATCAGAAAATATATGGAAGATATCAATTCTGGAAAATCAAGCCTTTTGAAAAATGTTACATCAGGATATCATTATCATACAATATCAGCAGACAGTGAGGAAATCCTCGATATGATACAAGAGGATTTGAGTAAAAGAGGTTTTCTTGCAAAGCTGCAGGATCATGAACCTGTCAATTTCTGGAAGGATGCACAGTAAATATAAGTAATAGTTAGAAGTTCAAAATATGTCGGGCCGGCATATTTTGGGCTTTTTTTGTTGTTTTCGGAGAATTCGCTCCAACTTGATTTAATATTTGGATTTTTTATGATGTATTCATTTGTATTTTAACTAAAAAAATTTTTGAATCAGTGAAAATCGTGATTTTTGGGAGTAAAAATGTAGTTAATTCTGGAAAAGGTCCAAAATTATGAGTAAATAGAAAAAGTAGTTGACATGTAAGAAACATAATGTTATAGTTACTTCAACAATCGTACTACGACAGACGTAGGAATGTTAGACGTAGTATGACTGACATAGTATGTTTGACGTGGTAATAATAACGATAGAATGCCAGATGTAGTAATAATAACAATAGTATGTCAGGAGTAGAAATAACATGCATAAGTAGAAAACAGGAGATGACGTGTAATGCTTAATGGAAAAGAGGTGGGCTTGGCATGACCAGCATAAGCAGTGATGTTATTCGCGGATATAATGACACGATAATCCTATACTTATTATTGGAGAAGCCGTCATATGGATATGAAATTTCCAAAAGAATAAGACAAATGACGGATGAAAAATATGTGATAAAAGAGACTACATTATATTCAGCTTTTAACCGAATGGAAAAAAATGGATATGTAACATCATTTTCTTCCAACGAGGAAACAGGAAAAAGAAGAACCTATTATCAGATTACAGATGAGGGGCGTGAATACTATAAGGAAAAATGTGATGAATGGGCTCTGACAAAAGATGTAATTGAGCGATTTATCTTAGTTGGAGAAGATTCCCACATCTGTAAATGGTGAGTATATATCATATTTGAAAAGAGGAAAAGTAGATGGAAACAATAAAAAATTATCTGGAAACAATGTTTATGAATCTTCCAAATACGCCAGAAGTTCGAAGAGCAAAGGACGAACTTGGTCAGATGATGGAGGATAAATTCGTAGAGTTAAC
>CAMFPD010000259.1 GCA_945971355.1 uncultured Lachnobacterium sp. | reverse complement strand
AGGTTACAGATTCAAGCTGTAGAGCTTGAATCGTATGAATGTGTATGGCAAGCCATAGCAAGCGTCCATTCCGATACGACTTTGTTAAAATTGTATCAATTTAAGAACAAATGGAAATACGGTTGACATTAAAATGACATTAAGTGTATACTTTCGGAGGTTAGAAAGCCCTAACTAATTTTGTTATTAAATATTTTTAATATAAATAGGAGGACACCACATGTTAAACAAAGATCAGTGGGAAGGCTTCGAAGGAAGACTCTGGAAAGAAGAACTTAATGTTCGTGATTTCATCCAGAACAACTACAAGCCATACGATGGAGATGAAAAGTTCTTAGCAGGACCAACAGAGGCAACAGATAAACTTTGGGGAGCTTTACAGAAGCTTCAGAAAGAGGAGCGTGCAAAGGGTGGAGTATTAGATATGGATACAGATATCGTATCTTCACTTACATCACACGGACCAGGATACATTGATGAGTCATTAAAGGATCTCGAGAAGGTAGTAGGTCTTCAGACAGATAAGCCACTTAAGAGAGCATTTATGCCTTACGGTGGAATTCAGATGGCTGAGAAGGCTCTTACAGAGTATGGTTACACACCAAACCCAGAGCTTCACAGAATTTTTACAGAGTATCACAAGACACACAACCAGGCCGTATTTGATGTATATACACCTGAAATGAGAGCAGTTCGTAAGAATAAGATTATTACAGGTCTTCCAGATACATACGGACGTGGACGTATCGTAGGTGACTACCGTAGAGTAGCTCTTTACGGAATTGACCAGCTTATCGCTTGGAAAGAAGAAGATAAGTCAGTTTGTGGTTCAGGATCAATGAAGGGTGAAGTAATCCGTCAGAGAGAAGAACTTGCAGAGCAGATTAAAGCCCTTAAGGGAATGAAAGAAATGGCTGCATTGTACGGATTCGATATTTCTGAGCCAGCTAAGGATGCAAGAGAGGCTGTTCAGTGGACATACTTCGGATACCTTGCAGCAATCAAGACACAGAATGGTGCAGCAATGTCTATCGGACGTGTTTGTACATTCCTTGATATCTATATTGAGAGAGACCTTGAGAGAGGAATCCTTACAGAGTCAGAGGCTCAGGAGCTTATTGATCATATGGTTCTCAAGTTCAGAATGGTTAAGTTCGCACGTTGTGAGTCTTATAACCAGTTATTCTCAGGAGATCCAGTTTGGGCAACAATCGACCTTGCAGGTATCGGTGTTGACGGACGTTCTATGGTTACAAAGACAGATTACCGTGTACTTCATACACTTGAGAACATGGGACCTTCGCCAGAGCCAAATATCACAGTATTATATTCATCAGCTCTTCCAGAGAACTTCAAGAAGTATGCTGCTTATATTTCAATTACAACATCTTCAATCCAGTACGAGAACGACGATGTTATGAAGCCAGTATGGGGCGATGATTACGCAATCTGCTGTTGTGTATCTGCAACACAGACAGGTAAAGAGATGCAGTTCTTCGGAGCTAGAGCAAATCTTGCTAAGTGTCTCCTTTACGCTATCAACGGTGGTGTTGATGAGAAGAATAAGGTTCAGGTTGGACCTAAGTATCAGCCAATTACTTCTGAGTACCTTGATTACGATGAGGTTATGGATAAGTATGATGCAATGATGGATTGGTTAGCAGATGTATATGTAAACACACTCAATGCTATCCAGTACATGCATGACAAATACTACTATGAAGCAGCACAGTTAGCTCTTATCGATACAGATGTACGTAGAACATTCGCTACTGGAATCGCTGGATTCTCACATGTTATCGATTCACTTTCAGCAATCAAGTATGCTAAGGTTAAGACAGTTCGTGACGAGAACGGATTAGTAGTAGATTACATTACAGAGGGAGATTTCCCACGTTACGGTAATGATGATGACAGAGCTGATGAGATTGGTGTATGGCTTCTTAGAACATTCCTTGAGAAGATTAAGAAACATCACACATACCGTCGTTCAGAGCCAACAACTTCTATCCTTACAATTACTTCAAACGTAGTATACGGTAAGGCAACAGGAGCTATGCCAGACGGACGTAAGGCAGGAGAGCCACTTTCACCAGGAGCTAACCCAGCATACGGTGCAGAGCAGAACGGACTTCTTGCTTCACTTAACTCAGTAGCTAAGATTCCATACGAGTGGGCACTTGATGGAATTTCAAATACACAGACAATCAACCCAGATGCACTTGGACATTCTGAGGAAGAGCAGGTTAAGAATCTTGTTCAGGCAATGGACGGATACTTTGATCAGGGAGCTCACCACCTCAATGTTAACGTATTCGGTGTTGAGAAGCTTAAAGATGCTATGGAGCATCCAGAGAAAGAGGAGTACGCAAACTTCACAATCCGTGTATCTGGATATGCTGTTAAGTTCATCGACTTAACAAGAGAGCAGCAGATGGACGTTATCTCAAGAACTTGCCACGCTTCTATGTAATTTAAGCTCTGGTAAATTTGCTGGATAAATAGAATTATATGAAAAGGGTGTATATTATTTCTTCGGGAATGTATATACCCTTTTATTTTATTAATTCAAACTTCCCACTTATTTCGGTACGACATTGTCACCTGCAATTTTTGAGTTATGCGGATAGGGGCATACTCTCGGCTTGAGCCGCTCCGTTGTGCTCCCCCTTGTTCCCATATGACACCCTATATACGTAATCTATACACGCAAAACTATATATACATCTTCTCAGAAAA
>CAMFPD010000258.1 GCA_945971355.1 uncultured Lachnobacterium sp. | reverse complement strand
GAAGAGGCCGTAAATGAGGGGATAATAGATTCTTTGGGGGGAATTGCAGAAGCTTTTGAAAAACTGTATGAATTAATTGAACAAAACAAGTAAAATAATGGATGATAATACTAAATATTGTATTTTGCTATCACATGTTGATACAAATATGGTATAATACCTTGGTAAGTTTTGCTTGGAGGTAATTATATGGCAGCGTCAACCAGGAAGAGACAATCCTCATCTGGAAGAAAAACAAAAAAAGAACGAATGCAGGAGATGGAAAAGGCAGAGGCTTTTCGTAGAGAGATAATTCTATGGATAATAGTTGCTGTTTCACTTTTGCTATTTATAAGTAATTTTGGAATAGGCGGCAAAGTGGGAGGCGCTGTAAGCGGCTTCTTCTTTGGCATATTCGGTATGATTTCATATATATTTCCTATGATTTTACTTGTGGGAAGCTTTTTTGGAATCTCTAATAAGGATAATGCATTTGCAATTGTAAAGCTTGTTTCGGCAGTGATTTTTATGATTTTTGTATGTGTCCTTTTGTATCTTATAGTATATGGAGAAAATGTTGTATCTCCAGGGCTGGCTTTCAACGATAGTAAGACTAATAAAACCGGCGGAGGTATAGTAGGTGCAGTAATTGGATATTTTTTGGTTCCTGCTTTTGGTATTATTGGATCTTACATAATTGATGTTATTGTTCTTATTGTTACTCTTGTACTCATTACCGGAAAATCTGCAATAGGTGGAATGAAAGCAGGTGGTAAAAAGGTTTATGCCTCTGCAAAAGAGAACAGTGAGAAATATCAGGAATACAGACAGTATAAGTCAGAGGAAAAAGCAAAGCGAAGAATGGACAGAAAGGTCAGCGGCGTATCTACGGACACCAGAATTGTGGACAAGTCTTCTGATAAAAAGAATGTATCTGATGAGATGGGTGAAATTCATATAGACAGCTATTCTCAGTTCCCGGAAATTAAGGAAGAACAGTTGACAAAGCTCACTTCACAGTCTATGTCAGAGCTCTTTCCAGAAAAAGGGCAAAGTGCAGTTTGTGAGCCTGTTCAGGAAATTACAGCTGCCCAGGAAGAAAATATAATCCCTGAAATTGATCCTCTTGATATTGAGATACAGATGCCGGAGGAGCTTTTTGATGAACCGCCTGTTGTTGAGAAAACAAAGCGTCGCACAAAGTCGAATGAACAGGAAATTGAGAGTGGTATAAGAGAGGTAGAAAAAACAATCAGTAAAGCTGAAATCAGCACAGGAAACTATATTCCACCAGATATTGAAATTTTGCATAAAGGAGATTCTAATGCAGTAGGAAATACTAAGGCTCAGCTCAAAGAGACAGCTGAAAAGCTTGAGAAGACTATGCAGATTTTTGGTGTGAATGCCAAGGTTACAGATTACTGCTGTGGTCCAACAGTTACCAGATATGAAGTTCAGCCGGAGCTTGGTGTGAAAGTAAGTAAGATAGTTGGACTTGCTGATGATATTAAATTTGCGCTTGCTGCAACTGATGTTAGAATAGAAGCCCCGATTCCAGGAAAATCTGCAGTTGGAATAGAAGTTCCAAATAGTAAGAACGTTACAGTTCCATTTAGGGATTTGGTGGAATCGACTGAGTTTAAGAGTAAGAAATCACCAATTACATTTGCACTTGGAAGGGATATATCAGGACAGGTTGTGGTTGCTGATCTCGCAAAGATGCCACATCTTATGATTGCTGGTTCTACAGGATCAGGAAAATCGGTTTGTATAAATACAATTATTACAAGTATCTTATATAAAGCAGGACCGGAGGATGTTAAGCTTATTATGATAGATCCAAAGGTTGTTGAGTTAAGTGTGTATAATGGAATTCCGCATCTGCTTATTCCTGTTGTGACAGATCCGAAGAAAGCAGCTGGTGCTTTGAATTGGGCTGTACAGGAAATGACAGACAGATATCAGAAGTTTGCTGATGCAAATGTGCGTGAAATAAATGGATACAATGAAAAAATTGCTTCAATAGAAGTTCCAGAAGGTCAGGAACCACCTAAGAAGATGGAGCGGATTGTTGTAATTGTAGATGAGCTTGCTGACCTTATGATGGTGGCATCAAAGGATGTCGAAACTGCAATATGCAGATTAGCCCAGCTTGCAAGAGCCGCCGGAATTCACCTTATAATAGCAACACAGAGACCATCCGCTGACGTTATTACTGGTATTATCAGGGCTAATATGCCTAGTAGAATAGCCTTTGCAGTTTCTACAGCCACAGACAGTAGAATTATTCTGGATCAGGCTGGTGCTGACAGACTTCTCGGAAAGGGTGATATGTTGTTTAATCCTCAGGGAGCACCAACACCACAGAGAATTCAGGGAGCATTTATTTCTGACAATGAGATTGCACAGATTATTGAGGATGTCAAAAATAAGAATGGGGAGAGTTCATCTGATGAGTCTATTCAGAACGCAGTGAATTCGGCCCAGGTTTCATCCCAGACTGTATCAATTTCAGATGGAGGAGCAGATGATGATGGCAAAGATGCACTTTTTACAGAGGCTGCAAAGATAATTGTGGATAAGGAAAAGGCATCTATCGGTATGCTTCAGAGATATCTCAAGGTTGGATTTAACAGAGCTGCGCGAATTATGGATCAGCTGGAGGAAGCTGGAATTGTAGGACCGGAAGAGGGTACAAAACCGAGAACAGTTCTTGTTACTTCTGAAGAATTAAGTTCTATTATTGACGAAGTGTAATAAATAATGATATAGATATATAGGATATTTATTTTGAAAATGGAGGACCAAACATGAAAACAGATATTCAGATTGCACAGG
>CAMFPD010000257.1 GCA_945971355.1 uncultured Lachnobacterium sp. | reverse complement strand
ATGCTATTTAAAGAAAATTGATTCACATATAATCATAACGGTCAATAAAATGAAAACAAGCAGAACATCAAGTAGTGCAATTCCAATGTAACGAATTAATCTATTCTGATGTTGGCATAAGGGCATAAGCTTTTGGATATTTAGATAATTGAAGCATCCAAACACTGTAGTAAGCAGTATGATAAGGCAGAAAATCCGTTCAAGCCACAGTGCGCCTCCATACGTATTCTCCACAGTAAGTGTGAGACACAAGTATGAGATAAACAGGTATGATGCAGATGCAACTATCATTTTCCATGGAGTCTTTGTTCTGAAACCAGGAAGAGCATACGTGGATTTTGAACGAGTCACAGTATGGATAGTTTTGTCATCTATTAATGAGAAAATCTCATTTTGCAACTCATTTATAGTGGAATATCGTTCCGTAGGATTCATCTGGGTACACTTATAAATGATTGCATCCAACTCTTTTGATGTATAGCTTATAGAAGCAAGCATCTCCTTAAGCATAATTCCTAATGAATAAATATCTGTTTGCGGAGATGATGAACCGAAACCATATTGCTCAGGTGCAGCATAACCCTGTGTTCCAAGTAAAACAGTATCTTCTGTTGAGTTAGTTGAATGAAACTTGGCCGCGTTGAAATCAAGTAAAACAGCCCTGTTATAGTGAGTAATGATAACATTGGAAGGCTTGATATCTCTGTGAATAATTGCGGGGTCAAATGAGTGCAAATCACTGAGAACACGGCATAAATCAACCATGTAATTAAGGATATCAGGCAAAGTTAATACGGCATTACTAATTTTATCTGAAAGAGATATACCTGATATATACTCTTCAATCAGGATAAGCTGGTTATCATCTTCTGCATAATCAATTATTTTTGGAGTACCTGTAATATGGTTTGATCTTAGGTGTTCGTAAACGTTTATATTATAAATATCAAGAATTTTCTTGATACAAATTTGGTTTGTTTCCTGATGTTGAACCAGATATATTTTATGATCCTCATTTATAACGGCTATGGTTTTGTAATAGGAAATAGCCAGACGGTGAGAGAGGTCCATTTGATCATCCCTTTCTTTTAAACTATGGAATAATTATATCAGATTGGAGAGTGTAGTGAGTGAAAAATATGAAAGTTGCCACCTTTACGGGGAGAATAGAAAAACAAAGTATATAGTATAATGTTCCTAAATCAAGCGGAAGGAAGAATTTGATAAATTGAAAGAAATTAAAAGAACAGTATTTCTAATTATTAATATTCTCATTCCAATTGGTTTAGGAGCAGTAGCCTACTATCTTGTATCACCAGATGTTTTGTTTGTGAAACAAATAGACCTGCTTCTGGGAAAGGCAATGCATTTTGAAGTGGCGAATAATATGTCGGCAGTGAAGTTTATTCGCAATTACTTTCTGGATATGCTGTGGGCGTATGCCTTGGTATTTGCTTTATCCCTCATTATATGTAGAAATACAGCACAACTGTGGAAGGCTTTTATGATTGCGTTTACTTTTTCGGCAATCATGGAACTACTTCAGATTACACCAGTTGTTCAAGGGACATTTGATATTTGGGACATCGTGGTTGAATTAATTGCAGAACTTGTGGCTGTGTTTATTATCAAAATTTCTTTCTTAGAGGAGGTACAAGAGAAGTATGAAAAAGAGAACTAAAGTATTAGCAGCAATTTTATGCCTTACACTCTTTGCGGGAATGGCAATGGGTAGCGGTTCATCAGGGGAAACGAAGGATGTCGCAAGCTCTGATGGAAGTGAAACAACGGCAGATTCGTCAACAAATGATGGGGCAGAAAGTTCCTCATCAAAGGCAGATGTATCTATTGATGAGAGTGTAATTGTGGATCAGGATGGTATCAAGATAATAGCTACAGAATACGTTTCAGACAGTATTATGGGTGATGGAATCAAGCTGTTAGTGGAGAACAATTCAGACAAAGATTATACAGTTGGGTGCGATGCACTTATTGTAAATGATTATATGATTACAGATTTATTTGTATCAGAAATAGCAGCAGGTAAAAAGGCAAATGAGACAATGTATCTATCATCATCAAGCTTAAGTGCAGCAGGCATCGAGAATGTTGGAAAAATTGAGATGTATTTCCATGCTTATGATTCAGAAATGAATTATTTGTTCAAAAATGTATATACAGAGCTTCATACATCAGAGTTTGATAATATGGATACAACACCAAATGATGCGGGAATTGAGCTCTACAATGAAAATGGCATCAAGATAGTCGGTAAAACTGTGGATGAGGATTCATTCTGGGGAACAGCAATTCTTCTGTATACTGAGAATACTTCTGGCAAGAACGTGGGAATTTCAGTTGATGATATGTCAATTAACGGATTTATGATGAGCCCATTTTTCTCAACAACTGTTTATGATGGTAAAAAATCAATAGATGAAATTACTGTGTTCTCAAGTGATCTTGAAGCGAACGGAATTGAGTCCATCGAAGATGTTGAATTAAAGTTCCACATCTATGACGCTGACAGCTACAGCACCATCGCAGACAGCGACACAATAACCTTTACAGCGGAGTAATTGCACTAACTCAGCTTGAACTGCTTTGTTGTGCCAGACTGTGCCTATTCGGCACTCTACACAATTTACGATACCCATAAAACTATATGCACCTCTTTGAAGAAACCTTAGAGTAAAGCCTTAGATTTGTCAGATGCCACTCTTTTGCCTTCAGGGAAGGTGTACTTCAACCGCTTTGACAGTGCTCCCAAATTATCCTCCCCACGCGAACAACCAGCTGACCATTCTAGCCGGTCTAAGAGCCCTACTCAGGAAGTAGCT
>CAMFPD010000256.1 GCA_945971355.1 uncultured Lachnobacterium sp. | reverse complement strand
TCCAACAGATAAAAAAGTGCAGAAAGTATTCGTTGCTGCATCCTTACGATGTTCGCAACAAATACAGATAATGCGATAGAAGTGAGGAATCCTTTCCGGATAGTATCCAGTTCGCTCATAATAAGCATTAACAGCGTCCTGCAGGCAGGTGCCTTCACTTTTTCCCGCACGATTGGTCTGAATCGCCGGTTCCATTATCGGAAGGTGGAGTCTGGTTAAATCCACATTGTTTGTATCAAGCTCTATTGTCATATGGGCACTTCCAAGCTCATGCTGTGCATGAAGTGTATTTAAGTCTAAACCATTTTCTTCTGTGGTATCTTTGAAACCAATTTCATCCTTTATGTATATCTCTGAATTGCCATTTACGGAGCGTACATCTATGTTTATTGGAATAACAAAATACCTCGTTCCTCCATACAATCCAGGGTCTACTGCGGCCCATCCATCTTCCTTTGCTGTTCCTGCTGTAACAGAGAAATCAAATGTATTTGGTCCTCCTACATGCTCCTGTGATACTTTTGTCTCGTAAGCTTTATTTGACCACACAGCAGAGCCGTCCGTATTATAAGGGTTAAGGTGGATTTTATACATGGATATCTTTTTATTTGTGGCATCAGTTACATCCTCTATGTATAGCCTAAAGTATCCCTCTGTCCCTATCGGTGCAGCTGGAGCGGTACCTGCATAGGTAGTAAATATATTTACCGACAGCAGTATGCCTAAGGCTAGGACCCCTACAATCTCTGCAACTCGTTTCTTTACCTTCCGTTTATCTCCAGTTTTCTTATGGCTTGAGAATAGTCTTTTTAACATCAATTCACTCCTCCGAAAAAATATATATGCAGTCTTTTACACGCTTTTATTTGCACTGGTTCAAGTATCAGTGCAACCGCACAAGTAAATCAAGGCTTTTTCAGAGAATTTTCACAAAAAATTTGCCAATAAAAAAAGACCATTTCTGGTCTTTTTTGTCTGTTTTATATGGAATTATTTAACTCTTGTTCCATCAAAGAAAACTTTGCCAATATCATCGTACTTACCAACACGGTTTGCCAGGGTAGAATCATACGGCCAGTCTACTATATCTTTATCACCGCTTTTCAATGTGCATTCTTCCCATTTGCTTACATCAAATAATTCACTGTCTGGATCATGGTAGTAGAACCCATAATATGTAATACCATCAAATTCTCTGTAAGTCATAGTGTACAGCTCATATGGACAGTTGTTTGCCTCAGGTTTTGTCTCCTCTTTTGGTGTCTCAGAACTGGAAGGTGTGTCAGAAGATACTGCAGGAATACCGAGGCTAACAGCATAGAGTGCAACACCTTCCTGATTCCAGCCGTATGAAGGAAGTGTATCATACTCATTCTTATCTGTTGTGAGATGGTGCATACCTTTAAGTCCTTCATTATATACTCTGTATACTGGAACGGAACCACCTGAGTAAAATAAAGGCTGTCCATTGTTATCTACTGACCAATGGCTGTCTGTTGTAGTAAGGACGTTTACCTCATTTGTGTCTGTTGTGTAGAGGTGATTGCCAAGAGCATCATTGTATAATCTGTATACAGGTGTGCCTGTGCTAGACGCATACCAGCCGATGCCTTCGTATGTCCAATCAGCCATGGCTGAGAGTACGTTCTTCTCGTTTGCATCTGTTGTATAAAGGTGCTCACCGTTTACAGAATTGTAAAGGCGGTAGATTTCTACACTGGTCTCTGCCTTTGCTGTAGTAGGCATTGTGAATGTTGTTACAAATACTCCCGCTGCTAAGGCAACTGCTGAGAGTGATTTTAATAATGTTTTTTTCATATGTTTCCTCCTATAATTGATTCTTGTTATATTGTAAAATTAACCGCACAATCAAATCAAGTGTTTTTGATTGTTTTGTTTTTCTTTACAATATATATAATACCTTCAAATTCATATTCTAGACAATAGCACCATGTCATAAATTTTTCTGGCCCATGCTTATTTATAATCAAACATGCGCCAATAAAAATATGCAACTTATTTTATGGTTAATCATTTGCAATGTTATTGATAACAGATAATTATCTGAGTTCCTCCGGAATCTTATCATCTTCTGTAATCTCACGAATTACCCTACATGGATTTCCTGCCGCAAGAGAATTAGCCGGAATATCTCGTGTCACAACACTTCCAGCACCAATCACGCAGCCTTCACCAATGGTAACTCCTGCTGCGATTACTACATTGCTTGCTATCCAGCAGTTAGAACCTATAGTTATTGGCTTTCCATATTCATCATCATACCAAGTTCCATCCGGTTTGACCTTCATATTTCTCTCTTGCCATCTAAAGGGATGTACAGGTGTTGCAATTGTGCAATTGGGACCGAAAAACACATTGTCCCCAATATTTACTGGACAGGTATCTAAAACTGTAAAGTTAAAGTTTGCATAGCAACCACTGCCAAATGTTGTGAATACTCCATAGTCAAAATAAATCGGTCCCTGAAAATAGCATCCCTCTCCACGATTTGGAATCAGCTCATTAATTATTTCATTTCGTTTTGTCTCATCTGTCTCGTATGTATCATTATAGTCCTTTGATAATCTATGCGCTTTGCTTCTAAGCTCACATAATAATTTATCACTTGGATCATAGATTTTTCCTGCAAGCATTTTCTCTTTCTCTGTCATTATTTCTGTTTTCTCCATATATAATTTGTTAATTTATCTCACCACAATATGCACTCTCACCGGTTTATCCTCTACCTTAAGGTTAATCCTGTATTCTCCCGACTCAAGGCAACCGTACAACCATTCCCAGTCAAGTTCATATTCCGTGGGCTCATCTATTGCTATAGTGTG
>CAMFPD010000255.1 GCA_945971355.1 uncultured Lachnobacterium sp. | reverse complement strand
AAATGTGTATTTAATATATTCTTTGAGCCGCGGAACTGTTGTAATTTTGTTTCTCGGAAATATATGTCTTTATTTTTTATGTAGGATTACGCAGGGCAGCCAGTAAAGAATTTGGACAAGCATTGAAATAAATTGGGGGATAGCACGGCGTGTCAGCAAAGAAACCGAACAAGCATTGAAATAAATTGGGGGATAGCACGGCGTGTCAGCAAATGAACTTAGCGAGCCTTGAAATAAACTGGGGAGATAGAACGGTATGTCAGCAAAGAAACCAGCAAGTCTTGAAATAAACTGGAGTAATAGATTGGGCTGCCCATGCAAACCTCAACAAAAGCCAATCATATATATTTATGAGAAACAATTTTTCAACAGTGCCCTGGCTCATAGCCTAATTATTTCGCATGTCTCAGCCAACTATCCGTGAAAGAACCAGGGCACAAACTTGAAAAATTTTTCGAATGAATATATATGCTTGGCTTTGTATTGTGTTATCCCCAAGTGGCAGCCCAAAAAGGTAGCCATTGTTAATGGAGCCAAACAGAAATTTTTATTTTCTTAGAGTGGTAACGTAAAAAATAATGATATATTAAGATACACTTTTGGCAAAAAGTGGTAAAATGTCTCTTGTACACAGGGTGTACTAAATATTCTAATTAGTAGGAGGAAGTATGAAAGTAAAGTCAAGCGAGTATCTTAAAGATACAAAGCCAGTCCTTAAAAAGTTGCTTGATAAGGTACTGGAAGAATATCCATATGCTTCGATTCTGGCAGTGGATTCAACAGCGGCTAATTACCGTGTGACTAAGAATATGACCAGCATGGGTGAGGATGACCTGTGGTGTAATAGAGGCTTCGTCATTAAGGTGTATGATGACAATGCATATGGTGAATATTCATTTAACGAAATCTCAGAGGCAAAAATAGATGAAATTGTAGATGCAATTCGTTCAACTGTAAAGAATCTTAAAAAGGCAGCAGGAGACATGAGCCTTAGCCAGTACAAGATTTTGGAGGATGAGCCATGTGTATTCTGCGAGAGTACAGAGTATGAAATTTCTCCAGAAGAGGTGGGTGACGAGGAAATTTTGAAACGCCTTACTGATATCAAGGATGAGTGTCTTGCATATGATGAAAAGGTAATTGACGCAGGTGCTATTTTCCAATATCGTGTTTATCACAAACTGTTCCTCTCAAAAAACAGAGATATGGAGCAGAATGTAATGTACGCAGGTGGCGGCCTCTATGTTGTGGTTAAGAAAGGACAGGAGGTTAAGGATGCATTAAAGGGATATTCAAACCTTGGCGGCGTTGAGGTTATGGATAGAATGCACGAGGGAATTGCTCAGGCAGGAAAGAATGCTGTTGATCTTCTATCTTCAGAACAGATTACTCCAGGTGAGTATGATTGTATCTGCTCTCCAGAGGTTACAGGAATGATAGCTCATGAGGCATTTGGACATGGTGTTGAGATGGACATGTTTGCAAAAGATAGAGCTCTTGCAAAATCATATGTAGGAGAGTATGTTGCTTCACCAATTTTAAATATGCATGATGGCGCAAGCATGGATGCAAGAAATGAAGTTGCTACATATTTCTTTGATGATGAGGGTGTTATATCAAAGGATACAGTTATCATTAAGGATGGTATTCTTCAGTCTGGAATTTCTGATGCTCAGTCAGCTATGGCACTTGGAACAACACCAACAGGAAATGGCAGAAGAGAGAGCTATAAGAGAAAGACATATACACGTATGACTAATACATACTTTGAGCCGGGAAAAGACAAGCTTGAGGATATGATAGCATCTATTGATTACGGCTTCTATCTTGAGAATCCATGCAGCGGAATGGAAGACCCTAAGAACTGGGGAATACAGCTCATGGTAAGCATTGCAAGAGAAATCAAGGATGGAAA
The DNA here is from genome assembly GCA_945971355.1 of uncultured Lachnobacterium sp. Taxonomy (GTDB): domain Bacteria; phylum Bacillota; class Clostridia; order Lachnospirales; family Lachnospiraceae; genus Roseburia. The sequence continues at coordinate 941 of CAMFPD010000255.1, read as the reverse complement.
ATTCACAGGAAAAATTTTCTCTCCAATTGTAATGAGTGGATATGTGCCAGACCTGTTAAAGTCAATTACTATGATGTCAGATGAAGTTGAATTGTGTGGTCTTGGAATGTGTGGAAAAGGCTACAAGGAATGGGTTAAGGTGTCAGACGGCGGCCCATACATCAAGGCAAAGATCAGATTGGGATAATGGGAGGCAGTATGATAGAGTTAATTTTGGAGGCATTAAAGGCCAATAATATAGAAACCTACCTTATCGAGGATGGTAAGGAGGAAATAGCAGAGCTTTTCTTTATCAAGAAAAACGTTGATATGAGAAGAGCTGAGAATACACATACAAGTTATGTAACTGTGTATAGAGATTTTGAGAAGGATGGAGTTAAGTTCAGAGGTAATGCTGGATTTACAGTAGAACCATCTACTACAAGGGAAGAGCTTGATGCAAAAATCAGTAGGGCATATGCAGCTGCACAGTTTGTTCCAAATGCATTTTATGAGATTGCGCCAGCTGTAAAACAGGACTGCTTTACAGTGGAAAGTTCATTGTCAGAGCTTACTCTTGAGGAAGCAATGGGAAAATATGTAGAAGCACTTTATGTAGCAGATTGTGATGACAAGGCATTTATCAACTCGGCAGAGTTTTTTGTGCAGAAGAATACTATGCACATCGTGAATTCTAATGGTGTTGATGTATGCTATGTAAAGTACAGCGCCAAGGGTGAATTTGTTGCTCAGTGCAAGGAGCCACAGGATGTAGAGACATATCAGGATTTTGCCTTCGAAGGTCTTCAGACAGAAGAGCTTACAAATCAGGCGAAGGAAGCCTTAAAGCTTACAAAGGATCGTGCAGTAGCCACATCAGCTCCAAAGGCTGGACAGTACGATGTTATTTTATCTGGAAAATATGCTGCAACAGTACTGTCATATTATCCATCTCGTTCATC
>CAMFPD010000254.1 GCA_945971355.1 uncultured Lachnobacterium sp. | reverse complement strand
TAAATAGGTAGGCTAATAAAAGTTTTCCATCTTTTGCAACTAAATTTAACCAATTTTTTAAAATTATGTTAAGGATAGTTGGTCGCACTTTCTTAATCTCAGTGTTATGATTATGTAAAAATAAATTGCAAAGGTGGGAAAAACATGAGAAAATTATATTTAGACAACATTCGCTGGATTACAGTTACCATTGTGGTTTTATATCACGTGCTTTACATCTTTAATGGTGCACAAACCTTTGGAGTAATAGGGCCTTTCCATGAACACCAGCTTCAGGATGCATTTTTGTATATGGTTTATCCTTGGTTTATGGCATTACTGTTTGTTGTGTCAGGAATGAGTGCGAAATACTATCTGGAAAATCACAGTGATAAGGATTTTTTAAAGGATAAAACCTATAAGCTTTTGGTTCCTTCCACGATTGGACTTGTGGTGTTTCAATGGACCACAGGTTATATGAATATGCTAATTGGTAATGCATTTGCTAATCTTACAGCTGTACCAAAGCCAATTGTTTTTGTAATAATGGCATTATCAGGCATTGGTCCTCTCTGGTTTATCCAGTTGTTATGGATTCTTTCAGTAATTCTTTTGCTGGTTAGAAAAATTGAAAAGGGCCGCTTGGTAAGGCTCGGTGCAAAAGCTCCTGTATGGCTTATAATATTATTTGTCATTATAGTCTACGGCTCAGCCCAGATTCTTAATTCACCGATTGTTACAGTATATAGATTTGGAATATATGGATTTTGCTTTTTCGTTGGATATTTCTGCTTTTCTAATGATGAAGTGATGGATAGAATCAGTAGGTTATGGATTTTCTTCGATATAATTGCTATGGGACTTGGTATTACATACACAGTTTTGTATTTCGGGGAAAACTACGCTGTTGAACCAGTTATAAACAACGTACTCGCCTGCACTTTCTGCTGGTTTGCTATACTTGCCATATTATCAACCATGAAAAAATACGGAGATAACGCAAACACTTTCAGCAAATGGATGACAAAGAAATCCTGGGGACTGTATGTGTTCCACTATCTGCCACTTTCAGTGGCCGCGTATGTTCTGATTAATTTTGCACCAAATATGCCAACATTGCTTATATACATACTTGTCACAATAAGTGCTTTTGCAGGTGCATTTGCATTGTATGAAATAATAAGTAGAATTCCTGTTATACGTTTTTGTATACTGGGAATAAAGGAGAAAAAACATGTTTAAAGACAATCTTGTTGCTTTACGAAAAATCAATGGATATTCTCAGGATGAATTGGCAGATAAAATCGGAATCACAAGACAAACCTTGTCGAAATATGAAACTGGTGAATCTCTTCCAGACATCGAAAAATGTAAGCTTATGGCTGATATCTTCGGTGTCACAGTCGATGCCCTTATAAGCTATGACAATTCAGACAGTGAAAATCTAGGCCTCGCCATACCACCAAAAGGCAAACATGTCTTTGGAATGGTAAAAGTCGGGGACAAAGGGCAGATTGTCATCCCTGCAAAAGCAAGAAAAATCTTTGACATTAATCCTGGCGATAACCTGATTATTCTCGGTGATGAAAGTCAGGGAATCGCCATCATAAAGGAAAAAGGATTGCTAGACTTGCTAAAAATGGGGCAAGTCTAGCTTTGAGAAACTTCCCAGGTTATACCATTATCACGTGACTCAAATATAATGGCATCAACCTCGGAAGCTTCTGTTGTCACTTTAATTTTTAGTACACCGGCTTCATCTTTTTCAGGCATATTTATATAGTCATAATCTTCTATAGTAAACCCGTACTCATCTGCTGTTTCTGGCAATTGTGCCACTTCATCAAAGGGAAGTATAATTTCTGCAAATGACTCTCCTCCATCTGTTGTCACATACATTCTGGAATAGGCCTCAGATGCACCTGTTAATCCCGCAAATCCAAGATTCTCATCAAAAAATTCCAACCCTTCCGCAACACCTATCTGGTCACAAAATGGATTGTCATTTATGCAATTCCATGTACTGCCATTGTCTGTTGTATTTTCCAACACATAAAATCTGCTTCCACATGCTGCATCTGTTACCACCAGACGCCAGCCGTTATCATCATCCAACAGGAAATACATTGTGCCATCACTTTTGTCAACAGTCCATCCCTCTGCACTTTTGGCCTCATCTACCTGTTCTGCCTCATTAAGTGCATCCAGTTCACTCTGACTAACATAAGCTGGCTCCATAATATAGCGAACTGGTGTAGTGTTCTCCATTTCTGGCATGTAAAGTGACACTTCATACCCTACCATCTCTCCACCTGCACTAAGCATATTGAAATTGGCATCCCCGCTTTCTACACCGTCACCGTCCGCATCTCCTGGAACATATTCTAAGCCTTCATCCGAGTTAAAAGATCTACGCCCCATATATAACACTTCATAAGTCAAAGCTTTGTCAAAGCTTTTCGACCATTCATCAACTCTAGTGATCCAATCTGAATTATCCATAATGCAAATCATTGGAGAAAGCTTCATATCCTGTTCATACTCACCATTTACATTTCCATTCATCCAGACTGTCATATAGTCGCTTTTATTTTCATCGTAATCAATAAGATATGTCTTCTTATTTCCATCTGTGTCTTTTCCGTATATGAAGGCTTCTATAATTTCGATTTCTCCATCTTCATCAAATGTCACCTTGAATTTGTTAGCAATATACAGTTTATCAGGCAAACTCAGCCCATCATCCAAGTCATTTAGTATTCCTTCAATACCATCATCAAAAATATTGTTATGCTCAAGCTTTATCTCTTTTTTGTTCATCCATTCCTGTATTTTCCATGACAAAGCTCCATTATATGGAATTGCAGAATAAACTATGCCACC
>CAMFPD010000253.1 GCA_945971355.1 uncultured Lachnobacterium sp. | reverse complement strand
CATCATCTCATTTTTACGAGATACTGGCTGAATGAACTCTGGGTGTGTGTTAATATGCTCGATAAGTCTGTCAGCATATTTGCTCATCTTGAAGAAGTATGCTTCCTCCTGAGCTGGTTTTACCTCACGTCCACAGTCAGGACATTTTCCATCTACAAGCTGAGATTCTGTCCAGAAAGACTCACATGGTGTACAGTAGAGTCCTTCATATGAGCTCTTATAGATATCTCCCTGATCATAGAGTTTCTTGAAAATCTTCTTTACACATTTTTCATGATCTTCGTCTGTTGTACGGATAAATCTGTCATATGAGCTGTTTACAAGATCCCATATTCTCTTTACTTCATCAGATACATTGTCAACATACTCCTTTGGAGTAATTCCAGCAGCTTCAGCCTTCTCCTGTATCTTCTGTCCATGCTCATCTGTTCCTGTCTGGAAATGAACATCATATCCCTCTGCCTTTTTGTATCTGGCAATAGCATCTGCCAAAATAATTTCATAAGTGTTACCAATATGAGGTTTACCTGATGTGTATGCAATGGCAGTTGTTATATAATACTTTCCTTTGTTTGTCATTGTATTTCTCCCTTCTTTTCATTTATTTCTTTCTTCAAGTGGATCTTTGTAATAAAAAACCTTCTAGAGAAGTATACTCTCTAGAAGGCGAAATAATCACGTTACCACTTCTATTCGCGCAGACCTCACAGCCTGTGCCTCAGTAAATATCTCAGAAAATCATCCGAAATATCCTCCACTATAACGGGTGTTCCCGTCAAAACTTATCCCAGAAATCAATTTATAAATAACCAAGTTCAGTTTTGCCACTCCAAAGCCATGTTCCCAGTGTCTTTCATCATCCCCTCTCAGCATAGCCATCGGCTTAGGGATTCTCTGTAAACTTCCAACAAAGGTACTCTCTTTTTCGATGTGTTTACAATTTAGTTATAGGACAAATTTATCACGGGTAATCAAAAAAGTCAATGTACTTGTTTTACACAATATCATTTTTCCTGATATTATTTAAATGTGCTAAAAATGACCTCATTTTTTCTTCATATCCAACAGGATCTTTCTCGTAAGATTGCGCATGTTTTGCCCCCTCAATTATGTACATTTGCTTATACGCCTTACATGCTTCAAATGCTTGCTTTGTATGTGAGGGAATAATAAAATCATCATCCGCTCCATGGAAAAACAAGATTGGAACCTTATTTTTCTCCAGAACATCTATTGGGCATATTTCAGAAAATCTATAATGGTGTAATAGCACCATCCAAAAATCGGTAAAGAAAACCATAAAAGATGGCAGGTGTAGTACTTTCCATGACAAATCAGATAATAGTTTCTTTAAATCGACAAATCCACAATCTGCTACAAAAAACTCAAATCTCTGAGACAATCCCAATGCTAACATACTACTTGCACAGCCTAAGCTTTCTCCGTGCAAACCGATTGTAATATCATCTCCAAATCTTTGAAACATGGCTTCTTGCACCGCAATAATATCCCTTGACTCATACTGTCCCATTGAACAAAAACATTTCTGATTTTCTCCAAAATGTCTCAAGTCATAAATATATACATTATATCCAAGCTTGTAATAGATATTGGCATACTTGATGCTTCCCAGCATGTTGTAAGTATAACCATGAGTAACGATTACATATTTATTTGAATTGTTTTTTATCAATATTCCGTGAAGCAAATATCCATCAAAACTTTTGATATTCCACTCTTCTTTTTCACAGGTATCGTAATCGCCCCAATTATTCTTTGATTTTTCAATCTGCTCAACTTCCTCATATGTCCTACGCTTAGGATAAATCACATAACGCATAGTTCCATATCCTACTATCAAACAAATGAGCAATAACGCAATAATTATTATTAGTAAAATACGTAAAAAAAGCATCAACTAATCCCCCATTCCGTTTTTATCTAACCATAGTATACTACATTATATGTAATTTCAAATATCAACATCGTTATTAAAATGGAGGTAACCGAATGAGAAGAAAAATTAGTAATGTTATATGTGTGTTACTCATATCTTCGCTTACGTTATTAGGATGTAACAGTGAAAATAATACCACAAATCTTGCTGTAGGATGCTATTATGTACCAGGGTCTGAATATGGATATTATTGGGTACAGTGCTTTATTTAATCCTTTTAAATGCTATATACATCTCAACTGGGGAAGTTTAGTAAAATAAAACTCCCCCAGTTGCGTTTTCACTTCACCTATTACGCTCTCGTATCAATACACCAGCCACAATTAACACTGCCGTTGCCACAAGCATAAATTCAGCAAATCCATATTTATTTCTTGCCATATAATCCGCCTCCCCTACGCTTGTATCCATACCAGATTATTGTTAAAATAATTGCCCCTATTGCCAGTAAAGTATAGAAAAGACGGTTGATTACAAACCTGCTTTAATGCTTCATTTGCATCTGCTGCGGTGTACACCAGGTAGTCTTCCATTTGTAAGTACTCCTTCAGCATATTACAAATATCAATTTTCTTACTTATCACTATCATCCCTTTTTAATATTCGTCCATCCCAAGCATGATATCCAGCAATATATTCATAATCAGGATATTCCTCTATCTCATATAATTTCATCCCTCTATCAGATGTACAGATTACCACATTTGATATCTTATAATTTTCTAATTCAGATGTTCCAATATATCTTACACCATTAAGATATATATAATCCCCTTTTTCAATTGCCTCATTTTTGTAACTTTTATTATGTGTGAAATAATATCGACCACAAAATATAACAGCAACCAATAATATAATTCCTATAATAGGAACACCATATTTTTTCATTGTCACTCGTCCTTCGCACTAAAAATAAGAATTTTATTTATCCAACAACTTCTCTTTTATTCTATTTGCTGCTTCAATATGCAT
>CAMFPD010000252.1 GCA_945971355.1 uncultured Lachnobacterium sp. | reverse complement strand
AAGCATTATCATTCCCACCAGTTCTTCACCTCTGAAAATTGGTGAAGCATATGCTGGATACCCCTCCAATGCCTCTCTGTTTACAAAAGTATCCTTTTCGTTTAACTTCTCAAGCATTTCAGGGTAGTCTGTGAGTTTCATTGATTTAGGCAGAATCTCCAAACAGTTTCTGGAGCACACATTCTGTCTTGCAAAAATTTTACTTTTATCAACACTGTAGATTGCCACAAAGTAATTCTTGAGTATTTCCTCCAAAACATTGACTGCCTCGTAAAATACCTCCTCTGGCAGTTTTGAATCAAGCTTCTTCACAACTGAATATATCTTTCCGAAGCTATCCTTATAGCCAATAATCTGACTGTTGAAAGCTTCCTTGCTTTTTAGTACATTTAAATATAAGTCATTCAAAAAGACATACTTATCCTCAAGTATTTCATACTCCTCCTTGGCATACACAATGGCATCATCATGTTTATCCCTGGTATAACCACATATTGCCCCCAATAGGAAATAGCATGCAAATGGCAGCCAATTCTGAATATTATAAAACAAAATCTGCCAAGGAGTATGAACCGCATTTGATGCCACATATCCGGCACAGGATAATATCGCAGATGCTACACCCGCCCGCAGTCCATTTATTGTTCCCATTAGTACAACACCTACTAATCGAAAATCAATAAAGCTCATAACTGCATTATCTCTAATTGCATAGTTAAGCGCCTCCGCAATTACAAATGTAACTCCAACTTCTAAGGCTATATATATTCTATCCTTTATTCGGTTGTATGCTTCCCTTCTGTTGTGTTTGGAATGGCTTTTCTTTTTAGCCTGACTGCAATTCTCTGCATAGATATGTAAATCCTCTTCCATCTTATGCATAGGGAACCATCCATATTTTTTCCGGGCTGTATTATCCTTTGTGTATATTGGAACACATGATGAGTCATCAATATATGTAATATCCACATCTGGTACAAGCTCTTCAAACACCTTTGCCAGTTCACCAAAGTTCATGCCATTGTCACCGCATATTTCCATGGTACGTAAAGAATCTGTTCCCAAATCATCAAGCATTCTGCCAATCAATTCACCCAGATCCTCATCGCAAAGGAAATCTGTCATACGGTCTGCATTTGCAGGAAAGCAAATCTTCCCACTTTCAACTGCTGTATTATACCAGCTATGCAGTCTGCAGCTACCAGCCTTCGTCTGAAAAATATATGGAACCTTTAATATATCTATAGTTATTCCACTAATTTCGGAAAAGGAACTGCATAAAAGCTCACAAGCCTCCCTTAATATGTAATGACTCTCCATTGTTTGATTCGATTCTTTGCTGATTGGCATTTCATTACTAGTGATATAGATAAAATATTTTATATTATATTGCCTACTCAAATTAAGAGCATTTTCTAATTTTTCCAGCTCATCAAATACTTTTCTTTCTCCGTCAATTGCATAGGAAAAATATACAACAGTCTCGAAATTAAACGCAGCAAATACATGTGATATCTCATCATCGCCCTCATAGCCATGGGGATATACAACATTTTTAGCTGTCAATTCGATTTTCTCGTCTTCACTAAAAACTACACATCTATATTCTTTTCCTATTTTTCGGTAAAAGCTCTCTGAAGCAAGCTTTAAATTTCCGGTAAATAAAACGTCCATATGCGCTCCTTAACTATGTTCACCCAAACGTTACTCCTAATTATTGCTATTTATAACGTTTTTTTTGTGAAAAAAATGTCAACAACCTGACGGAATATCATTCATTAAAATATCATTTTTCTCTCATTGTAATTCTCGTAGTAGCTGCCCTTCTCATTATTTTTTTATAATAAACAAACTGAATTATCGCAGACAGGAAATTACATTACTTGCAGAATTGGAGCTACTCAGCGACCATATACGCGCACTTCGCAGCAAGGACAAAAGCAATATTTCGGGATACCAGGAATTAGAAAACTCCAAAGTAGATGAACTTTTCGAACAACTCAAGGAATTAGAATACGATGTCAATTCCATGCGAGTTAGGCTTAGAGATGAAGAGAACAAAACAAAAGCTCTTATCACAGATATCTCCCACCAGCTAAAAACTCCTCTTGCAAGTATTAAAATGAGTCATGAGTTATCCCTCACAGAGGATTTGTCTGAGGCAGAAAAACAATCATTTTCTGAAACTGTCACAAAAGAAATTCTCAAAATGGAAACTCTCCTGGACGAACTGGTTAAACTCTCTCGATTAGAGAACAGTATGATACAGATTCACCCGGATAAAATAGGCTTAAAAGATACTATTGGTGAGGCTGTCAGTGTTATATTCATGAAGGCAAGAGCCAAAAATATCAACATCAGCTTCCACATGGACAACGATATAAATATCTATCACGACCGCAAATGGACAGTGGAAGCAATCTCTAATATTCTGGAAAATGCAATCAAGTACTCTCCCGATAACACTTCCGTACAGATAAGAGTGTCTCCACTTGTCAGTAATGTGCTTATTGAAATTGAAGATGAGGGTATCGGTATTCCTGCTGGTAAGGAGAACGAAATTTTTAAACGTTTTTTCCGTGGCGACAATGCCATAGAGATGTCCAAAGATGGGGCTGGTGTTGGACTGTATCTTAGCAGAAGCATCTTAGAACAGCAGGGTGGTACTATTGTGGCAAAACGCAAACTCCAAAACGGAACCATCTTCAAAATCACTTTACCCTTATAATGCGGCTTTGTAATCTGCCGGATATACGCAGCTTGAACTGCTTTGTTGTGCCTGGCTGTGCCTATTTGGCACTCTGTATACATAACATCTGCCCATAAAACTACATACACCTCTTTTCAGAACCCTGGCCATAAAGCCAAGATTTGTCGATGTCACTTTTTGCCTTCTTCGATAGAAGGTGGTTCTTCAAACGTTTGACAGTGCTCCC
>CAMFPD010000251.1 GCA_945971355.1 uncultured Lachnobacterium sp. | reverse complement strand
GAAAGACTTTATTCCCTTTTACAAGGGGAAAAAGTGGTTGCGAGAATTGATCAAAACGTTGTATATAGATCACTTGCTGAGGATCCAGCTAATATTTATAGCTTGTTGCTTGTTGCAGGCTATTTAAAGGCGCCAAAGAAAGAACTGCAGGCAGATGGTTCTTACATGTGTGAGGTTTCAATCCCAAACAGAGAGATTGCAGCAGTTTATAAGAGTGAAATATTATCACATTTCTTGCAGGTGGGAGCCATTACAAGAACAACTGCAAATAAGATTGCAGAAAGTCTTTATGCAAATGATTATAAGAAATTGCAGAGTGCTATTGCAGAATATATGGATAAATCAATTAGTTTATACGATGGTGGAGCAGAAGCTTTCTATCACGGACTGATGCTTGGATTAATTGCATTGATGGATAATCAATATAAGATTAAATCTAACAGAGAATCGGGTGATGGAAGATATGATGTTTGCTTAATTCCAAGAGAGAAAAGATATCCTGGAATCATATTAGAATTGAAATGGGAAAAGGATTTAGGAGAAGAAGCTCTTGACAGCTTTGCTGATAAAGCATTAGCACAGATTGATGAGTTGAGATATGATTGCGAAATGAAGGAAGATGGAATTATAAATATTTTGAAATTTGGAATCGCATTTTCAGGGAAGAAAGTAAGAGTTAGAACTAAATAAATGCTTAGAAGGGGTGATTTTATGGAATCAGTAGATATGAAAAAATTAGAAACTGCAATTGTATACTTGCAGAGAATTGCAGACGGAAACAATCCAATAAACAATTTGCCGGCAGGCGAGGACTCTGTTCTTAATAATCCGAATGTGATTAGGTGCATGTTTTTTGTGAAAGATGTATTGGAAGAGGTAAAGCGAAATGGTGGATATATTGGGAAGAAGGGTAAAAAGAGCGACAAATTACAGTTCCCAGTCGAAAATTTAAGGTCATTTGCATATAGGGAAGATAAATCCATATCTAAGTTTGTTGATCAGCTTAATGAAGGATTAGATGACAACATTTATAAAAAATTAAGTTATAAGCCAATAACACAGTGGCTTAAGTTAAATGGATTTTTGCAAGAGGAAGATGACCTGGAACTTAAGAAGACAATTACGACGCCAACGCAGAAGGGTATTCAGCTGGGAATTCGAGCAGAAAGACGAAGTAATAGCAGGGGAATTGATTATATGCTTGTGATATATGGAAAACAAGCTCAGGAGTATATAGTTCAGAACCTAGAAAAAATATTATTGGGTGAGGTTATAGAGTAGTGGAACCTTGTATAAGGCCGATTATTGAACAAATTCAGTGACTGGTCTTTTCTTATTCACAAAACAGCAAATTTAGTAAAAAAAGCACAAGACTAGATACAGTAAATTTTTTCTATTGATGTTATTCTTACGCTAAGAATGCGACTATGGTACGTAGGAAAGAGGTTATCTTTGCTTCTATGACAGATGATAAAGCTCCTGTGGAGCTGTTGGACCAGTTATCATAAGACAAATCCGCTCGGGAAGGTCAAGAAGGTAGAATTGTCGTCACAAATTTGATGTTCCTAGGCGGATTTTTTTAATAGAATAATAGTGTATTGACCATAATAAAATTAGTCAACCTTACTTTAGTCAACTATACTTGACCAACTTGGGGGGATAGAAGTATAGTTAAATGGTAGAAAAGGAGGTGTTGCTATGTTTATTGGAAGAGATAAAGAGTTAAGTGTATTAGATAAATTATATAAATCTGATAAATTTGAGTTTGTTGTTATATATGGACGACGTCGTATAGGAAAAACAGCTCTAATTAACCACTTTATTGATGGTAAAAAATCCATTTACTTTATGGGTATAGAAAGCAATGAAAAGCAGAATCTGGAAAACTTGAGTAAGTGTATTATGGAATGTAGCAAAGGTTTTCAGATAGATACTTGCTTTGCATCATATCAAGCAGCACTTGAATATGTATTCAAAATAGCAGAGAAAGAGCGTGTAATTTTAACAATAGATGAGTATCCCTATGTTGCAAGAGGATCAAAGAGCTTGGCTTCTACACTGCAATTTCTGATTGATAAATATAAGGATACATCTAAATTGATGCTTATTTTATGTGGATCATCTATGTCATATATGGAAGAGCATGTACTTGCATATAAGGCACCACTCTATGGAAGAAGAACCGCACAAATGAAAATTATGCCTTTTGATTTTGAGGAGAGTTGCAAATATTTTAAGAAATTGTCGGATGAGGACAAGGCATTGATGTATGGAATAGCGGGAGGTACACCTCAGTATCTTTTGCAAATGAATGATAACTTAAGTGTTGAGGACAATATTAAGAATACTTTTTTAAATCCAATGTCTTTCTTGTATGAAGAGCCAGTTAATCTTTTAAAGCAAGAAGTAAGAGAACCGGCAATTTACACTGCTATTATTACAGCAATTGCAACAGGGCATTCTCGTATGTCTGAGATTTCAACAAAGGTCGGAGAAAACACCAATGTATGTTCGAGATACTTGAAGAATCTAATTAACCTTGGAATTATAAAAAGGGAAACTCCTTATGGAGAGAAGGACTCAAAGAAATCAATATATTCTATCGAAGATAATATGTTCAATTTCTGGTATCGATTTGTTGTAGATAATAATTCGATTATTGTGAGAGGTGCAACAGACTTAGTATATAAAAAAATAGAAAAACAACTTAGTGATTATATGGGAAGAGTGTTTGAAGATATCTGTACACAATATTTATGGAAACAGCTTCTTGCGGGCAACTCCCCTATCGAGTTTGTATCACTTGGCCGCTGGTGGGGAAATGATTCCGTAAACAAGTGCCAGACGGAGATAGATATAATGGGAGAGCAGGATAATAAAACTGCTCTTTTTGCAGAATGTAAATGGAGAAATGAAAATGTTGATCTTGATGTCCTT
>CAMFPD010000250.1 GCA_945971355.1 uncultured Lachnobacterium sp. | reverse complement strand
TTTTACTGTCCCTTGATTTTTTTGCTCCATTTTAGTGCAAGCACCAGAGCGATTATAATCGTAAATATCATGGTTACTGCGTGAGCAAAGGCGATTCCATAGACACCGTAAAAATGATTCATAATATATAGCACCGGAAGATAGACGATAAACTTATCAAGCATGGATGAGAAAATTGCATAGCTTACCTTTCCAGTGGCTTGCATAAAGGTCTGGGAGAGTTGATAGATACCATATACAGGACCAACAAGTACAGCTGCAAATACAAATACCTGACCCATGGCAATAATCTCTTCATTATCAATGAATGCGGCAACAAGAGAGTCCTTATATAGGTAGCATAGGATTGTAAGTCCAAGTCCCAGCAGGATTGTAAAAATACCAGTCTGACGAATGACCTGATACATCCGTTTATAATTTTTAGCACCGAAGTTATAGGAAATTGCCGGCTGCATACCCATACAAAAGCCGAGAATCAGCATCGTGATCATCATTCCGACTTTTCCGGATACGCTTTGGGCGGCAAGTGCATTGGCACCGTATGAAATCATCATTCTGTTCTGGAGGGTAGACGCAATGCTTCCCATAACCGTTGAAATTGTCATTGGAAGACCAAGCGTAAGTACCGGAATGGATATTTCTACCTCAAAAGTGAATTTTTTTAAGTCAGGTATTAAGTTTTTCTTTTTCTTTGCAATAAGAACGGAGAGCAGCATGCAGCTGGAAATATTACCCAATACCGTAGCAAGAGCTGCGCCAAATACATCCCATTTCAATACGAGAATAAATAGTGCATCCAATACGATATTTAATAAGGTTCCAAGTATACTGGGGATAGTAGCAAGCGCACCATCACCATCTGCGCGCATCAGACTTCCGTAAGAAGTAGACAATAATATAAACGGACAGGCGATGGAAAAGGTCCGCAGGTATATTACGGTTAAATCAAGAGTTGTTTTATCTGCGCCAAGAACGAAAGCCAGGGGCTTGGTAAACAGAAAGATAGCCAGGAAAAAAACGATACCTACAGCAATACAGCCAATGAAACAAAAGCTTGTTATTTTTTTGATTTTTTCTTTGTTACCTTCTCCCAGAGCGATAGAAATAGAGGTAGTTCCACCATTTCCAAACAGGGTGCCAATTCCAGAGAGAATTGTAAATATCGGCATACTGAGTGAGATTGCCGCAATCTTATTGGGATCGCCTGTCTGACCAATAAAAAAGGTGTCAGCCACATTATATATAATCATAATTATGATGACTATAATAGCAGGCAATGATAAATTAATTAATAACTTTCCAAATGAGCCATTCTTCAATATTTCTTCGCTTCGATTCATAAAATCCCCCCTTGAAAGCAATGATAAGTAGATTTATTATAATCTGAGTATATCCAGATAAAATCTGCCATGCAACCGTCAATAAAAAATGGAGTGTAGAAATAATGAATGTAGAAAACAACCAGAGATTCCAGAATACGGAAGAAAAGATTTTTTGTGCTTATTATAAGCTGGCCAATAGTAAGGAGCTTAATAAGATAACAGTTGCTGATATATGTCGGGAGGCAAAAATCCATAGGACGACTTTTTATGGACATTTTTTAGATGTGTATGATCTTCAGGAAAAGGTTGTGAGAAAACAGTTCATGGAACTTTTGCAGGGCTTTATCAGTAAGGATGGCTCCTGGGACTTTAGAGATGGGATGCGAAAGCAGATGGACTTTTACTATAGAAATAAGGAGGCTATAAAGCTGCATCTTGAGTCTGCGAATAGAACCAAGGACTATGACATATTTTTTGATTTTCCAATGGATCAAAAATATTTGGACTCCTATCAAAAGTTTTTTAAGCTGAAAAATGAGGCGGAGGTTCGATACCATCAGGAATTTTTTAATACTGGCTTGACGGCAACAGTCAGACGGTGGGTTTTAAATGGTTGCAAGGAATCACCAGAGGAAATAACAGATCTTTTGTGTCGGATATTTGGGATGGGTGTTAAGGATTGAAAATTTTTGGGGTTCAAAATGTTGTATTTTACTGTGCAAAATCCACATAAACTTGTATAATAAGAGTATGCAGATGTGTTTTTACACATAAATAATAAAAGGAATAGAGGATGAACTTATGAAGAGAAGACTAGCATTATTATTGGCATGTACTATGGCATGCTCAATGTTTACAGGCTGTGGAAAGAAAGAAGAAACACCACAGACAACGGCTCAGGAGCAGGGAGCTGGAGAAAGCACATCAGGTGATGAAGTTGTTATAGCTGACAGAACCAGAAGTCTGCTTACAGGACTGCCTGCATCTGAGGAGGAAGCCAGCAAGAGACCTGTAGGTATTATGATTGAAAATACAAAATCAGCTATGCCTGCATATGGAATTACAAGAGCTGATGTCATATATGAATTTCCTGTAGAGGGTGGAATTACAAGATTTTTAGCGTTTTATTCTGATTACAGTGGAATGGAGAGAATAGGAAGTGTGAGAAGCTCACGTGAATACTTTGCATATACTGCAATTGCGTATGATGCAATATATGTTCACTGTGGTGGTTCTATTGAGACTTATAACACTATTCTTGATCTTGGTTTGGTCGATAACTGTGACGCAAGACTTAAATCTGGGTTTACCTACAGAAGCACAGATCGAAAGTCTCCACACAACCTTAGCACTTCGACAGATGGAATTAATGAAATAATAGAAAGCCTTGGCTATGCAACAGAACATGATCCAAGTTATGCAGGAGTGCTTAATTTTAACAAGGATAATGATAATGAGGTTGAACTGAAGGATGGAGAGGATGCTGAAGTTGTAGTTGTATATCAGGCACATCCAAAGCCATGGTTTGTATACAATGAGGATGATGGATTATATTACAGATATCAGTTTGATGAGGCTCAGGTTGATGGAATTGACGGTACTCAGGTTTCAGCAAAAAATATCATTATACAGGAATGTACAGT
>CAMFPD010000249.1 GCA_945971355.1 uncultured Lachnobacterium sp. | reverse complement strand
CCTCAATATACTCTATTCCATACTGTAATGGATTCTCTTCTACTATGAATTTGCAGACAGACTCAAACACTCTCTCACCTAACTTTATAATAAGTCCGCGTTTTTCTGCAACCTCAATGAATTTACCTGGCGGGATAAGACTGCCTTCTTCATTCCGAATTCTGACCAATGCCTCAGCAGTAGAAAATCCGCCTCCCTTTACAGAGTATATTGGCTGATAAAATACTTCTACCCTGTCTTTTCTCAAGGCTTCAACTATTTCATTTTCCATATTGCGTTCTTCGTATATCTTGGCAATAAGTTCGTTATCAACTATAACACCTGCATCAGTCCCAAGATTTGCACGGTTTTGTCTGACATACTGAAAAAGTGGAAGAATATCCTCTGCTCTCTCTATCCTCTCTGTTGTCACAATAAGCGCCCAATCAATGGGAATCATCCTATATTCGACGTCTCCCCAAGGTCTTTCAAATCGATCTTCTATCCTTGCAATTGCCGCCTTTGCATCTTCTTTTTTCTCAAATACCAGCAAAAATTCTGTTGCAGAGCTTCTAAAGACAATTGAATTAGGAATTTCAAAGATAAAATTTACAATTTGCATCATAAGGGCTTTTTCTGTATCATATGACATGCTTCCATTTCGATTATTATCGTATTTGACACATAATACTGATACGTCCTGCCCCATTCCCTGAAGCTGTCTCATATATGAAAACAAACCATTGAGGTTAAATAACCCTGTATCCTTGTCCAAATTAGTATCAGGATTTTCAAGAGATATAAAAATAATAACCATTCCCACAACACTGGCAAAGCTTACAAGCAATAAATGATTATTAAAAAACTGAATAGTTGCAGCTATCATCCACAGAAATCCCCATGCCAAGACTCCGCGCCTTCTAGCAGGATGAATAGCTTTTCTGTATCTTGCAACAAGACCCAAGATTACAACAAGTATAATTGCCGCAAGTACATATGTCGCAATCACACTTGGTCCGTATGTATACATTTTTGATGAACTATTATATAAGTATATTGGAAGGCTATATATTACTATGGTACAAAATATACCAGCTAGTAACGCTCCAATAGTCCATCTCTTTTCCAATTCTTTACTCTTATATACATCGACACAAACATACATCAGTGCACCCAATGCTTCCAATACAATACTCCACAAATATGCCTTGCAGAGTACCTCCACAAACATAGCCGGCAACTTATCTGCGTATGTTATACCCCAAATGGATGTAACATCCAATATAAGTGATAAAGAAACGATATCCCATGTTAATCTATATAATAAGCTAGTATTTAACTTAAGCTTTCTTTTTCCATGATAGAAGAATAGTATAACGAGCATTAATACCATTCCACAACATTGTGCAACTATATTCAACAGTGCCCTCCCCTTATTTAAACACACACTTTACATTTTAGTTCAGGATACTTGCAACAGATATTCTTGCCTCCTCAGAAGAGCATCCTGACATATCCATAAAATACAAAATCGCTTCCTCTTTTTGTTCTAAAGTAAAATTATCATGAATGTATTTCTCCAGAGTAGTAAGCTTACCGCCATTAATCTTTGGGTACTTTCCCTCTTTCGCATCATTGATAATTTCAATCCACTTCTTAGCAACACGACAACTGTAACCATCTTGAGTTACTCCCTTGTAATCAAAGACCAGTCTTCCCAAAGATACCTTCATATTGTCAATATCTTCCACTAAGAACTCATTTTCTCCACCTAATAAGCTTATATACACCAAAAGACTTTTTCTAAGCTCCAGTCTTCCCTCTGAAAGCTTGAAGCTGGCAGGAGTTGTGTAATATACAGCTTTTGCCAATTCATTTTTTGCCCTCTGTTTTCCAATCTCAGCGACCTGAAGATTAGGCGAAATCTCAAGAACCGCCATGTAATATTTAAGCGCTAAATCATACTCTTCACAGTATTCACACTTCTTGGCAACCTCAAGCAGCTTATTTATATCCTTCACTATTTATACCTCCAAAAAATTAGAACGCATATGCGTTCTTTAATCGGGGTGACGCGATTCGAACGCGCGACCTCTTAGTCCCGAACCAAGCACTCTACCAAGCTGAGCCACACCCCGTCAAGCCATTCTATTGTAATTTTTATCCTACCACACGGGGCATTTTTTGTCTAGTAAATATGGCACTTAAGGAATATAATAAGCGTAGCAAAATTATATCACACTATAAAAGGAGTTTTTATGAAGAAAACAGCACTTATTACTGGTGCCAGCCGCGGAATTGGAGAAGCAATTGCCATTACCCTTGCCGAAAATGGATACAATCTGAGTCTCTGCTGCCACAACTCCAAGGTCCAGCTGGAAGCCCTTGCTTCAAATATCAGAAATCATTATGGTGTAAATGTTTTAACACACATTGGCAATGTTGGTGACTTTGCTTTTGTGAAAGGAATGGTTGACAACACCCTGGAAAATTTCGGTGGCGTGGATGTCCTTATTAACAATGCCGGTATTTCCCAAGTTGGTCTTCTCACAGACATGTCAGTTGAAGATTGGAACAAAATCATTTCCACCAATTTGTCCTCTGTATTCTATACAAGCAAATGCATTGTTCCTTCAATGGTTTCTAAAAAAAATGGACATATCATACAAATTTCTTCTGTATGGGGCAACGCCGGGGCTTCCTGCGAGGTTGCTTACTCCGCCTGCAAAGGGGGTATCAATGCCTTTACCAAGGCTCTTGGCAAGGAGCTTGCTCCTAGTCATATTCAGGTAAATGCAATTGCATGCGGATGCATCGACACAAGTATGAATGATTGCTTTTCTGAAGACGAAAAAAGCTTATTGGCTGAGGATATTCCTGCTGGCCGTTTTGGAACTCCACAGGAGGTTGCCCAAATGGTTTTGGCTATCCTCAATGGTCCTGAATACCTCAATGCTCAAGTCATCACACTTGACGGCGGGTGGCTCTAACCACCCGCTTTTT
>CAMFPD010000248.1 GCA_945971355.1 uncultured Lachnobacterium sp. | reverse complement strand
CTTATGTCAATTGCATTCATGGGATTCTCAGGAATGATTTAGGAGGAAAAGAGATATGAATATTACTGCAATTATTGTAGCAGCCCTTGTTGTAGGCTGTGTTGGTATAATTCTTGGATTTTTCCTCGGAATATCTGGAGAAAAATTTAAGGTAGAAGTAGATCCTAGAGAAGAGGCTGTTTTAGGTGTTCTTCCGGGAAACAACTGTGGAGGCTGCGGATATGCCGGATGTTCTGGTCTTGCAGCTGCAATCGCAAAGGGTGAGGCTCCTGTAGGACAGTGTCCTGTAGGCGGAGACCCAGTAGCTGCCAAGGTTGCTGAAATCATGGGTGTTGAAGCTGGCGCAGGTGTTAAGAAGGTTGCATTTGTTAAATGTGCAGGTACCTGTGAGAAAGCAAATGTAGACTATGATTATTCAGGTGTTCAGGATTGTGTTGCTATGTCATTTGTTCCAAACGGCGGACCAAAATCTTGTAACTATGGATGTTTAGGATATGGAACTTGTGTGAAGGCTTGTCCATTTGATGCAATTCACGTTGTAGACGGTGTGGCTCAGGTTGACGTAAAAAAATGTAAAGCCTGTGGAAAATGCGTGATTGCTTGTCCTAAGAACTTAATTGAGTTAGTACCTTATGATGCAGCTCATATTGTAAAATGTAGCTCTAAAGATAAGGGTAAGGATGTTATGAAGGCATGCTCTGTTGGATGTATCGGATGTCATTTATGTGAAAAGAATTGTCCTTCAGATGCAGTACATGTAGTTGATAATGTGGCATACATTGACCAGGAGAAATGTACTGGATGTGGAATCTGTGCTGAAAAGTGTCCTAAGAAAATCATATTATAGATTAAAACTAACTTAAACAGCAAAGTCGGAATAAACTATTTCTCCGGAAAAGTATATTCCGACTTTCTAATATTCAAGACATTTAATGTATGTTTAATAATATTTATTCATGTTACAAATTATCGGAGGAAGTTTATGCTTTATTTTATTGTCAATGAGACCTCACGTTCTGGAAAGACAAGAGATATATGGAAAAATATTCAAAGGGATTTATTGAAATCGGATATTCCATACGAATACAGAATAACTACAGGAAAACATCATGCTACGAAGCTTGCTGCAGAAATTTCTGGCAAGAATGAAGAAAATGTCTGTATAGTTGTTCTGGGTGGAGATGGAACAATGAATGAGGTTATAAACGGAATTACAGACTTCGATAAGATACGATTTGGAATGATTCCTACAGGATCTGGAAATGACTTTGGCGGTGGTCTTGATTTGCCCAAAACACCTGAAGAAAATCTTCGAATGATTATTAAATCATATAAAAAGGGACCAGATTGTTATAAGAAAATTGATTTAGGACTTGTTAAATGGGGACAAAATAAAAAGCATTTATTTGGAATAAGCTCTGGCATAGGATTAGATGCAATAGTATGTAAGAAAGCTCTGACATCAAAGATAAAGGTATTTCTCAATAAGATTGGTCTGGGAAGTCTCACATATGTTTTTTTGACAGTTATAAGCTTGTTTACAATGAAAACATCTGATTTTGAGATAACCTATGATGGCAAGACGAAAAAACTAAGGAAATCAATATTTGCTGCAACTATGAATCTAAGAGCAGAAGGTGGAGGAGTGCCAATGGCACCAGATGCCAATCCATATGATGGTAAGCTTACAATGTGTAATGCTGCCGGAATACCAAAATGGATTACGTTCCTGTGCTTGCCTCTTCTTGTGGCAGGCAAACATACTAAGATAAAAGGCTTTAATATTATATCTTGTCAGGAAGCAGCAATTCATTCTGAAAATAAACTTACCTTACACGCAGACGGGGAGTATTTGGCAGATGTTAATGATGTTACATTTTGTGTGTTACCTAATAAATTAAAGCTTATGAATTATCAAACACCGGATGAAGATACTACTTCATAATTATCTGTTATAAAAATTGCTTCAGTGTCGTCCATGGATTCAATTAATTCCATTCCTTTGTCAAGTCCAAGAGCAAAGCAAATGGTACTAAGTGCATCCCCATCCATGGATGACTCACTAATTATTGTAACTGAGTATAATCCATTATCATATGGGTATCCAGTGCTCACATCCAGCAGATGATGATATATTTTCCCATTTATTCTATAGTATCTCTCATATATTCCAGAGGTAACAACAGATTTATCATCTACCTCTACAGTTGTAACAGCATTTCCAGTCTCATCAAAAGGTTTTTGAATTCCAATTGTGTAATTTGAACCATCCTTCTTTGGTCCTAATGTTAAAACATTTCCTCCCAGATTAATAAATCCCGAACTAATACCTTCATTAATCAGATATTCTTTCATTTTATCTGCAATAAATCCCTTTGCAATGCCCCCTAAATCTATTTTAGAATCAGGATCTTTGAGAAATACAGTGTTTTTGTCTATAATAATTTGGGAATAATCAATATGGCCAATTATTTCAGATATTTCTTCTTCTGATGGTAAAAAAGATGAGTCAACTTCATTTTTATCAGATTGGGCATTTTCAGCTATTTCTGAAAAATTCCATAATGAGGATAAATTACCAATTGTTATATCAAAAACTCCATTACTGATTTTGCCATATTTTATTCCTGCATTTAATATTTCTATTGTCTCATCACTTACTTCCACTGGTTCAATTCCAGCATTTTTATTGATTCTACTTATATCGCTATCATCAATGGTATTAGATAACAGATTTTCGTATTTTGACGCAATATCAAAACAGCCATCTATGTATGATGCATCTGTTGTTCCGTAGAGAGTGATATTGATTATCGTGTCAAAGTAGAATCCTGATTTTGATACTTTAGAATTTTTATTCGAACAGCCACATATGAGAGAGAAACTCATTGATAAAATTAATAAAACTGCAATAATTTTTTTTATATATTTTGTTTTTGGGTTATTATTTTGCATTGTGTTACCTATCCCTGTTTTTACATGATTCTTATTTCAATATTATTATACATTATTATATCACTCCTTATCCTATTTTACTTAATG
>CAMFPD010000247.1 GCA_945971355.1 uncultured Lachnobacterium sp. | reverse complement strand
AGATAAATGGCTTGTCCACTGAGGATGCCATAAAGCTTGCAAGTTCGTTTATTTATCACAGCATCGCCGACACTGTAAACGATGATACGGCTGATGTTGAGGGTGTTAATTTTGAGAAGTTTCTAGGGGAATTGATATTGAAGTAATGTTGATGTTTGTTGACTGGCTTTGTCTGTTGGTGGATTTTATTCATTGAACGATTTTATCTGATGACTTATTTCCTTAACTTCTGACGATTTGGATTTTTTACCTTATTCCCGTAATTTAAGTCCAAGAAAATGGATGATTTGGATTTGAGCGTTTTTGTAATAATTTTATCAGGCAAATGCAACCTCCTCATACCGGTCTTTGAGCTCCGGTATGATTTTATGGCAGACATACAGGATTGTGGCACCCTCTGCCAACAGGATTTCCTCTATCTCTCTGGCGTTCTGCTCATCGAGAGAGGATGTTATCTCATCAAGCATATAGACCTGTGGTTTTCCGACCATAGCTCTGGCAAGTGCAATTCTCTGCTTTTCTCCACCGGACAATCTGGAAACCATCTCTGTATTTAACTCGTTATTTGCGAAACGGTCTAATAAATAATCAAGATTTAATTTCTTCATGACAGCCGCATAATCACTGTCACTGACGTCACGACCCATGATAATGTTTTCCTTCAAGGAAAAACCAAAGAGGTATGGTTCCTGAAAAGCCACACCAATTTTCTCATATAGGGAAGCTGAGCTTACATCATTTAATGAAACATCATTTATCCTGACACTACCACCATATGTACCCTCCTGCAGCTTTTCGAGGAGGCTTAAGAATGTGGATTTACCACATCCGCTCGGTCCTGTCAGCATATACTTTTTGCCTTTTTCAAAGGTATATGAAAAATCCTTTATTATCTTTACATCATTTATCTCATAGCTAAGATGCTCTACGCTGATGTTTTGGATATCTTGAAGCTTTGTCTGTCCCAAGTCGTCCTCTACAGAGGTCAACTTATCATACTTCTCCACAAGTGGTTTTGCCTGATTTCTGGCATTCTGCATGTAGGCAAGCATTTCCGCCGGCATCGCCAAAACCTCAGCAAGCTGTACGGCTACGAGAAGTCCACCGACTTTAATGGCATCTATGTAAATCAGATACACACCAACTGCCAGAATAAGGACTCTCTTTAAAATCTGCATTCCCCCGGCTACACCAACAACTCTTAATTGTGATTTGTTGAGCTTTTTCTCTTCGGATACGATTGCCTCATTTTTCTCTTGTATGATGTCTCTGGCTCTTTTGTCAAAGCCTGTGACTTTCACTGTATTTGCACCGCTTAGGAGAGAATGCTGGGCTCCATTGTAATCCTCCATGGCTGCACCATATTTTCCACGGACTTTTCCCACATATTTTCTCATTGTGTTTGGAATAGCGGTAATCAAAATGCTGCTCCCTACAATGACAAATGCCAATAACCAATGAACATCAAGAAGCTTTACTGCTACACACAGGATTATGCAGATACATTTTATGATATCCACTGCTCCCGCATAGTAATCCTCCACGACACATGGCATGTCATTGTTTACAAAGGATGAAAATGCAGCAACCTGCTCACTGTTCTGTCCCTTTTTCTTTAAAAATGATGAGAAAAGCTTATTTCGCATTGCTTTTTTCTCTTTGATTTTAAATGACATTAATGCATGCTGGTCTAAAACTGAAAGCACTAGCAAAAACAGATATGTCATGACAAGAAGTATCAGATAAAACTTGATATCTCCCTCTCCATATATAACTGAGTTGACCAGGTCTCCGGATATAGATGGTGCTACTACGCTTATCACAGAGTAAATCAGTCCTACTATGACGTAGGCTGTGAGTGCTTTTTTGCTGTGTACTAAGTTTAGAATTCCCTTTTGTTTTTTCATAATTCCTCATCAAATGGACAATTACACTTATCTGGGTCCATTTTTCTAGTCATCTGTAATTTCGAAATTTTATCATAATACAGTAATATCACTATTTTCTTTTCGTTCAATAAACTCAGCAAAAAAAGAAATATTAGTAAAAACTACTGCACAAATAACTGAACCAATAAATACTGCACAAAATAAATATTTTATATTGAATAAATCTGCTAATACTCCACCTACCAAATAACTAATGGGTTTAAAAATATTTAATGCCATTGAATAAAATGAAAATGCCATTCCTTTGTGATTTCGGTCAATTCCACGTTGTAATGCAGAAACCAAAATAGTTTGTCTTGTTGCATGACATATACCTAACCCAAAAAATACAACAATATACATGATTAAGCTATCAAAGCCTAACACAAATATACTCAAAAGTGCATACAACAAAGTAAACAAAAAGACATTTCTATTTCTTTTTTTTATAACAAATAACTCATGTGATATTAATGATGAAATAAAAACAGTACCTACTGAAAATGCCATCATCGCATATGAATACCCCTTTACTCCAAATGAAGAAGTTGTTTCAAAATAGGGTAAGTATAGAATATCTATCATACTCATGAAGAAATTAATACTCATGCAAAATCCTATAAATATTAATAAAGCCTTTTCACCCATAACATACTTATAACCCAACAGTAAATCAGATAAATAGTTATTTTTTCTTTCCTTCTTTTCGTATGGTATTTTTAAGAATATTTCTGTTATTGCAGAATATATATATGATATACCATTCATAAAAACAAGTATCACAGGAGAAATTAACGAAAACGCATACGAACAAAAAGCATTTCCCAAAATATCTGCAATAAATCCTGAGTTATTTATTTTAGCATTCTCTTTCTCCATATTATTTTCATCTGCAATATCTACAATAGTTGAATTTATTGCAGGTTTAAATAGCGAACTAGTAATACCAAGAATAATCATGGCTAAATAATAAAAAACAATATAATCAATTTTAAATAACAACAGTACTGCTAAGGTAGCAATCACAAACCCACGCAATATATCTGAGTAAATTATTATTTTTTTCTTATTACTATTATCAATCAATGGTCCTGCAAAAAAAGACGTAATAATCCTAAAAATCATTGAAACAGAATTCATTG
>CAMFPD010000246.1 GCA_945971355.1 uncultured Lachnobacterium sp. | reverse complement strand
AATTCATAGAGGGAGAGATGATTATGAATAACGGTAAACGCAAAACTAGTATAAGAGATATGATTCTAATCCCGGTAATTATCCTTGGATTAGTTGGCATATTTTCGAATTTGATGTCAGTTACAAGTTTACTCAGAGTAAATAAGAGTGCATCTGTAATTGCGAATCAGTATCTTGTTGGTGTTCAGCAGCTTGCTGCAATTGAGAGCTCTTCTGAGGAAATACATTCTCTTGCATTGTCTCATATAGT
Source organism: uncultured Lachnobacterium sp. (assembly GCA_945971355.1). Classification (GTDB taxonomy): domain Bacteria; phylum Bacillota; class Clostridia; order Lachnospirales; family Lachnospiraceae; genus Roseburia. Next base: position 2,835 of record CAMFPD010000246.1, on the reverse strand, counting down.
AGCAACTGACTTTAATACTATGATTGAGATTGTTACAGAAATTGAGAATTTAGAGATTAAGCTTGAGGAAGATATTAATAAGTATGCTCAATATGTAGATGGAGATAATGCTGACTACAATGCATTGAAGTCTGATTTTGTAGAGTATAAACGTGCTGTAAAAAACGTATTAGCTTTTAGTGCTAATTCAAATTCGGTGGCTGCGTATAGCTGTGCCAATGGGGATTTGAAGGTCGCAGCAGGTGCTATGACAAACGATATAAGCGCTTTAAATGCCAATATTTCAGAATCAGCAAATGGTCAGAGAAATACACAAAATGGCATATACAGTAGTTCGGTTGTGATTGCAGCTGTTTGTATAATTGTATGTTTGGTTTCACTTGTAGTTGCGATAATGATAGTTGTAAACCACGTAATCAAGCCACTTATTGCAGCTAAGAAAGAGCTTGAAGAGATAATTAGCGGAATTGAAAATGAGGAAGGTGACCTTACAAGAAGAATCCCAGTTAAGACAAATGATGAAATCGCAGCGTTGGCAAATGGTATCAACAGCTTTATGGAGACTCTTCAGAAAATCTTTGGTCTTATTACTAAGAATTCTGGTGAGATGGAAATGGTTGTTGCCGAGGTATTAAAGAGTGTCCGTACATCAAATGACAGTGCATCTGATTTGTCTGCGGTTACAGAGGAGCTTTCAGCAGCAATGGAAGAGGTAGCAGACAGTGCTAATGCAATCAATGTAAATGCAGAGTCAGTTAATTCTGAGGTAACAGTGATGGCAGAGCGCTCTATTGAGCTTAATGAATATTCTAAGAATATGAAGGCTCATGCTGTTGCAATGGAAGAGTCTGCCAGAAATAATATGGAACAGACAAGCGTGAAGGTTAATGAAATCTTAGATATTCTTAATCAGGCGATTGAAGATAGTAAGAGTGTTGATCAGGTTAACTCACTTACAAATGATATATTGAGTATTTCCAGTCAGACAAATCTTCTTGCATTAAATGCGTCAATTGAGGCTGCCAGAGCAGGAGAGGCAGGAAGAGGATTTGCAGTTGTAGCCAGTGAGATAAGTCAGCTTGCTGATTCAAGCAGGATTGCTGCAAATCATATTCAGGATATTAATAAGGTTGTAACTGAGGCTGTACATAATCTGGCGGGAAATGCCAACAATCTTGTTAACTATATGCAGGAGTTCATTCTTCCGGAATTTGAAAAATTTGTGGATGAGGGTGAACAGTACAGAGACAATGCCTCATATATTGAGAGCTCTATGAATGATTTCACAACAAAGACAGAAGAGCTAAAGGAAATGATTGCGGAGATTGCCTCCTCAATCAGTTCAATCACAGGTGCAATTGATGAAGGGGTTCGAGGTGTTGCAGGAGCAGCAGAAAGTACACAGACGCTGGTTTATGACATGGATAATATTTCTGATAGAATGGATGTTAATCAGAGAATTGCAGGAGATCTTCAAAAAGAAACAGCGATTTTTAAAAATTTATAATTTACGATTTAAAAGCCTCGCAGTATAATAACTGCGGGGCTTTTTGTAGAGTATATGAATTTAGATTCTTGAGGATGCATATTTACGAAGAATAGGTTATGCTTCGTATTTAGATTTGCAAGGGAGGACAACATGTATCAGGAAATATCACAATTACTTATGTATGGAGATCTCTCATCAGATGAGATTTTATATAATTTATCAATAATATTTGACAAATATGAGAGTGGCAGTTATAACAGGATGGAGCTTGTCAGGGATATAAATACTCAGGTGAAGAGACTTTTGAAGGTGGCGACAGACTATGGATTTGATGATAATCTGTGGCATAATTATCTCACATTTTTCATTATGATGAGTGAAAATCCATTTTCAATGACCTGTGAGAAGGTTGGAGCCAGCGACGGCAGTGTAAATAACTTCGTTGAGAATGATTTTAGAATTTTCAAGAAATTATTTGATTATGATTTCACAGCGATAGAGAAGGATTTAGGCATAAGCTGTTTCTCACAGCTTTGTGATTACAAAGCAATTGTAAAAAAAGAATTGATGTACAACAAAAACGTAAGTGAGAAGGTAAGGGCTCTCAGCAGGAAGCTTGAAGGGACAAAGGATGAGAAGGAATTCTTCGAGGTTGTAACAGGCTTTTATAAGGACTACGGAGTTGGAATGTTTGGGCTTAATAAGGCCTTCAGAATAGAAGAAAAGTCAACAGGTGGCTTTGATTTTAAACCAATTAACAATATGGATACAGTTATGTTGGATGATTTGATTGGCTATGAGATTCAGAAGAAGAAGCTTGTTGATAATACCCAGGCATTTGTACAGGGAAAGAGAGCTAACAATGTGCTATTATTTGGAGACAGTGGTACAGGAAAGTCTACAAGTATAAAAGCAATTGTTAATCAGTATTATGATGATGGACTTAGAATGATTGAAATATATAAGCATCAGTTTAAGTATCTGTCAGGAATTATTTCAGAAATTAAAAACAGGAATTACAAGTTTATAATTTACATGGATGACCTTTCCTTTGAGGAGCATGAAATAGAGTACAAATTCCTCAAAGCTGTAATAGAAGGCGGTGTTGAGACAAGACCAGACAATATTCTGATTTATGCAACATCAAACAGAAGACATTTGATTAAAGAAACCTGGAACGACAGAAACGATCAGGATAATACAAATGACAGACATCATTCTGATACAGTGGAGGAGAAGCTTTCACTTGTAAACAGATTTGGAGTTACAATCAATTACTCTAAGCCAAGTCAGAAGGAATACTTTAACATAGTTGTTGGGCTTGCCAGAAAAGCTGGAATCACAAT
>CAMFPD010000245.1 GCA_945971355.1 uncultured Lachnobacterium sp. | reverse complement strand
ATCCAATCGGAACATTAACCTCGCTCTGCTGCATTCCGGTAACTACCTCATCAAGGGTACCGTCTCCACCACTGCAGACCACTCTATCATAATTCTTTGCTTCTTCTTTTATTTTTTTGATAGCATCACCCTGCGCCTGTGTGGTATAAATAGTAACCTCATATCCGGCCTTTACCATCACATCAACAATATCCACTAAATGTTCTCTAATCAATCCTTTTCCTGATCTCGGATTAAATACAAATAATAATTTCATGTTATCTCAGTCCCTCCGCGATTGCTGACAGTTTACGCAATCTATGATTTACTCCACTCTTACCCACTGGTGGTTCCAGATAATTTCCAAGCTCCTTCAAGGGAGCATCTGGATATTCCAGTCTAAGAAGTGCCATTTCTCTCAGATTCTGTGGAAGTTCATCCAGTCCCATTGTATCTCTGATAAGTTCAATATCCTGTATCTGTTTCACTGCTGCATTTACTGTCTTGTTTATATTGGCAGTTTCACAATTCACCTGTCTGTTTATGGAATTTCGCATCTCCTTCAGAATCCTGATGTTCTCCAGATTCATAAGGGAAACATAAGCCTCCATCACATTTAGCATATCAACTATCTGAGAGCCTTCCTTAAGATATACTACCTGATGCCCTTTTCTTTCCACAAGCTTGGCATCAGAATCAAAACTTCCTATTACCTCCTGCATTTGAACCGCCTGTTCCATATTCCTGCAAACTATCTCAAAATGATACCCCTTATTGGGATCACTCATTGATCCCACCGCCAGAAATGCACCTCTTAAAAAAGCTCTCTTGCAACAGGTTTTCTGAATCAGTCTTCCATCTGTCCTCTGTTCCTGAAGTGGTAACTTTATCTGATTTTTTTCATCTATCCACTTCATCGCAGACAATATTCTAAGACTATCCTCCTGGCCTATGGCCTTTGTAATATCGATGTTGAAGGCTCTTTTCATCAGAATGGCATACTTTTGCAGTAATATGTCATTATCGGTTTCTAAAACAATGCTCAAAGGGCTAGTCTCCACCCTTCCCGCCATCTGAAGGATTCCCGCCAGTTCTGCAAGCTGACAATGTCTGCTCTTACTAATCTGCTTAGCCAGTTCTCCCTTTACATCTGCTGAAAACGACATCCTACTTTCCTCTCAACGCATCCTTACCTATATCTCTATGCTCTATTTTAAGACCGTAGTCTTTTTCACTTTCAAGTCTTTTATAAAGCTCATTGGCAAGGGTAACTGATCTGTGTTTTCCACCAGTACACCCAATTGAAATAACAAGCTGGTTCTTACCTTCTGCAATATAATTAGGAATTAAAAATTTTACCAAATCTTCAAGCTTATCCAGGAAAATTTTAGCATCATCATACTGCATTACATAATCTTGTATCTCTTTATCATTTCCAGTCTTTGCCCTAAGCCCATCTACATAATAAGGATTTGGCAGAAACCTCACATCCATAACTATATCCGAATCAGAAGGAATTCCATACTTAAATCCAAAGGACAAAATAGTCACAAATAAGTTTTTGTATTCCTGATTCTGAACAAATATTTTCTCCAATTCCATCTTAAGTTCTCTGGTTAAAAGCTGGCTGGTATCTATGATATAAGTTGCTCTTTCTTTTAAAAATCCGAGTTTCTTTCTCTCTAAAACAATACCGTTTTCTATTCTCTCTCTTCCAGCCAGAGGATGGTTTCTTCTGGTTTCCTTATAACGTTTTATAAGTACTTCATTTTCGGCATCAAGAAACAGAATATCATAGCGAACCTTTTTATCATCAAGATTAGACAGGGTTTTATCCATATGGTTAAGCCCTTCTTTGTCTCTGATATCAACTCCAAGCGCAACCTTATCAATATTGCTCTCGAATTTTTCATAAAATTCTACAAGCTTTTCAACTAGCGGAATCGGAAGATTATCGATACAGAAAAAGCCGATGTCTTCCATCATTTTCATCGCAGTGCTTTTTCCTGCACCTGACATTCCTGTAACAATTACAAATCTCAATTGAATTCTCCTATCATCTTCACTTCGGGCTCAAGTTCCACCCCAAACTCCTCCATGACTTTATCCCTTACATCATTCATAAGTTTTACAACATCAGAGGCAGTTGCGCCTCCCTTATTAACCACAAAGCCACAATGCTTTTCAGAAACCTGTGCGCCGCCCACAGAATATCCTCTAAGTCCTGCGTCCATTATAAGCTTCCCTGCAAAATATCCCTCTGGTCTCTTAAAAGTACTTCCCGCACTAGGAAAATTAAGCGGCTGTTTTTCTATTCTTCTATTCTTCAAGTCCTCCATAACCAGACGTATCTGTGCCTCATCTTTTTCCTGAAGCATAAGTCTGGCTCTGACGACAATATATTCATTTTCAATAATACAGCTGTGTCTATAGGATAATTCTAGTTCCTCAAGAGTTAATCTCCTGTATTCACCTTCTCTTGTGATTACATCAACATCCATAATGATATCCTTCATTTCACCGCCGTAAGCACCTGCATTCATTACTACCGCACCACCTACGCTGCCTGGAATACCTGCTGCAAACTCCATTCCTGACAAACCATGCTCTGCTGCAGTATTTGCAGCTTTAGATAACAACGTACCAGCTCCAACTGTCATAATGTTATCTGATATTTCAATTTTATCCATTCCTTTTCCAATCTCAATGACAAGGCCTCGGATTCCTCCATCTCCTACCAGAAGATTGCTTCCATTACCGATTATTGTGACTGGAATTTTTTCATCTGCTGCCTCTTTAAGAAGCTGTGGCAAAGATTTCTCATCCGCCGACACAAACAAATCTGCTTTTCCACCAATTCTAAAGGTGGTATGTTTACTCATTGGTTCGTTCTCAGTTAAATTGTATTTATTTAATAAATCTTGAATCATCCTGCCCACTTTCTAAATATATTTGTATCTGTTCAGTACCTTCATAGATCAAGGTATGAGGTTCGTAAGCAAATGTAGCTTACGAACACCCATACCATAACATAAATTGCAATATAAATACCTATCTGTCCTGAACAGTTAGTAAATACATATATTAGCAAAAATATCTATAATATATAAAATAT
>CAMFPD010000244.1 GCA_945971355.1 uncultured Lachnobacterium sp. | reverse complement strand
TTATCAATTCTTTGCAGAGACATATTATATAAATCTCCATCATTTACAGACAACAAATTTTCTGTAATTCCATCACCTATTCCATGCCCCAGCGCACCAAATTCCCCATCCGATGTGTAATAAGTCATAGTTCCAATACCTGCCAAATCGTCCTTTACCCATATGCCAGCCAAATAATTACCATCTACAGCTTGCACTGGTTGAATGAGAGCTTCCACCTCTTCATCCCCACGCAAAATACTCACTCTCACAAATCCACCTTTACTTTCGTTCAGTATTTGCACAATTTCTTCTTTATTCGTAACAGGCTTCCCATCTATAGCAGTTATATAATCTCCACTGCACACTTTTCCCTTTGCAGGCTCCACAACCTGTCCTTCTATTGACTCAAAGCTTACCTCATCAAGTACCAGCACCCCCTCCATCTGTTCATAAATCCCCACAAGCCTTCCAGATGCAAAAACACTCTCATTATCTATAACTTGAACATGAACATTTTTCAAAGGAAACACACCCCACAGACAGCACTGCATCTCCTGCCTGTTATTCTCGTTTTCCTCAACAAAACTGGTCACACTATTATTCTTTATATTGTCAAAAGTGATTGTAGATATGTCAGTTTCTTCACTATACGGTTTAAGCATAAGTCCTGGCATAAGTGCCCCATCCAAGCTTTCTCCTTCTTCCACAAAAAGCTCATCCGGTATCTGCTCCATGAAACTTCCATAAAATAAAAAAAGGAAAAAAACAAAATATGAAAGTGTAATAAATTTATGAATTAACAAAAAAAATTTCCGCATACTATATCCTCCAAGTTTGTCTATAGTATGCGGACTCTGTTTATTTCTTATTCTGTGCCATTTTTTTCATCTCTCTGGCGCTTTCTATTACAGTATCTGTAATTTCCACGCCTCCTAACATTCTGGCGAGCTCATTAACACTTGATTCCTCATCCAATTTATATATATTGGAAAAGGTTGAAGAATTTTCCACTGATTTTTCTATTAGAAAATGGGAATCAGCCATTGCCGCAATCTGTGGTAAATGTGTTATACATATTATCTGATGATTCCTTCCAAGTGCATTCATTTTCTCCGAAACCATCTGGGCAGTTCTGCCACTTATTCCACTGTCAATCTCATCAAAAATCAAAGATTCTATCCTGTCATTTTCAGCCATAACAGTCTTTATTCCAAGCATAATTCTTGAAAGCTCACCACCTGATGCGATTTTGCCTAATGGTTTTACCGGCTCTCCCGGATTAGTAGAAATCATAAACTGGGCATCATCTATTCCGTTTGAAGTGTAATCTGAAAGCAGCTCAAAGTTCATCTCAAATTTGACATCAAGAAAGTTTAAGTCTCTAAGTGCTTCCACAATAGCCTCCACTAAGCTTACACTCTTATCACGTCTAAGCTGTGAGACCGCCTCGGACACCTTTCTAAGCTCAGCTTCCTTTTTATCCATAGAATCACGAAGCTTGTTCAAATATGTGTCATAATCGTTAAGCTGGGCTATTCTTTCATTGTTGTTCTCTAGTCTATCTAAAATTTCTTCTATGGTATTGCCATATTTTGATTTCAAATGATTTACTTCATCAAGCCTCTTCTCAAGCTCATAAAAGCTCTCCTCATCAAACTCCGCTGATGAAATATATGCAGATATCTCATGATTGAAATCTGATAATAAGCTGTCAATTTCCATAAGCTGGCTTTCAAGCTGAGCAACTTCCTCATCATAGGAGGATGCCATTCCAAGCTCCCTCACAGCTCTTCCAATCATTTCAGAGGCACATTCATTCTCACCACCTGTACAGGTATACGCCCCGTTGACAGCCTCCATAATCTTTTTTCCATTGGAGAACTTACGATACTTACTCTCAAGCTCCTCGTCCTCTCCAACAACAAGAGTCGCTGACTCTATTTCATTTGCTTCATACTCTAACAGAGATAACTCTTTTTCTCTTTCTTTTGCGTCAAGATTTGAATTTTCAAATTCTTCCTTTAACTTTCTATATTCCTTATAAGCAGCGGACAGCTTAATCTTAAGTTCCTTCATCTCACTACCAGCATACTCATCAAGAATCTGTAGATGATTTTTCTTGGAAAGCAATGATTGATGTTCATGCTGACCATGTATATCAATCAACAGAGAAGCAACCTCTTTCATTTTTGATACGGAAACAGCCTCTCCATTTATTCTTCCCACAGCCCTCTGTGAAGTGATTTTCCTGCTTAAAATTACTGTTCGTTCACCCTCAGCAAGCTCTATCTCCATCTCTTTAAGTTTCTCTAATACGTCATCGTTCTCAACATAAAAAATCAGTTCCACAAATGCAGTCTGTTCATTATCTCTGAGCATTTCCTTGGGAACCTTCTCCCCAAGAGCCAGATTAATGGATCCAATAATAATAGATTTTCCTGCACCTGTCTCTCCAGACATAATGTTAAGACCATCTGAAAACTCCACCTCACATTCATCAATTAATGCCAGGTTTTTTACATGTAGATTTTGTAACATCTCTTCTCCTTCCACTCTCCCAAGGAATAAATTACTCTACAATTTTACGGATTTTTTTCATGAGTGTCTCCGTTTCTTCCACTGTTCTAATCACACACATAATTGTGTCATCACCTGCTATAGAACCTACAATCTCGTGAATTTTCATTGCATCAATTGCAGCACAGACAGCACTGGCCATTCCTGATACTGTTTTGATTACGAGTATATTTTGTGCCATATCCATCGACAAAAAGCCATCTCTAAGTACTCTTACATACTTCTCTGACAACTCATCATCTGTATCGCCTAATACAGCATACTTTTGCCTTCCATTATTCATCGATATTTTTGTGAGCTTAAGCTCCCTGATATCTCGTGAAACTGTTGCCTGAGTCACATTAAAGCCTTCCTTCAAAAGATACTCTGACAATTCTTCCTGAGTCTCTATTTCATATCTTTGAATCAATTCGATAATTTTCGACTGTCGTTTAGTCTTCATTACGCCTCCTATGTATACGTCTCCATTTTCTTTCGTAATATTTCCAAAAAGCTTCTTTTATTAATCTTGCAAATTCTTGTAAAATTATCTGAGCTTCTAAT
>CAMFPD010000243.1 GCA_945971355.1 uncultured Lachnobacterium sp. | reverse complement strand
GCATCAAGCTCCTCAAGAGGCTTGTTCAGCTCCTCTGTTCCAGGAAGAACAAATCTACCATCGCGGATAATGTCAACAGTTGTTCCATCCTTACGAATTACAGTGATTGCACCAAGCTCGTTGTATGGAATAGTAATATCTGTATGACAGTTGAAATAAGCTTTAGACATATCTGTCTTTCTGAGTATAGACACAGAATTGTCTCTTGCAACAATCGCCTTTCCATCTGGATTGTATGTTGTGTTGTCCTCGTCATATGTGTAACATGTATCACCTACTGCGAAATGAGGACCAGTCTTCTCTGCAATAAGGATTGGAAGCTTATCCTGAATATCATATACACGTCCAACCTTGTATGCGGTTGTGTTTGTTCCAATTGCGAACTCTCCCATTGGAAGTGTATCGTGGTGGAAAAGAACATTGTCAGCTATATACTTCTTGTTTTCATCCTCATTTTCAAAATTGGTACATGTGTAATTGTCTATCATTCCATCCTTGAAATCAATCTCAAGGTTCTTGTAATTAAGCTCGTTTAAGAATACCTGAGTCACATGCAGCTTACCGTTTGTGCCCTCAAGTACAGGTGAAGTAAACACCTCTCCAACTGGAATGTTAACATCTGCTACACAGTTTTCAAAAGCTGTCTCCTTCTCTGGATTTGCGAGATCATAAATCTTAACATAGAGATCTGTCTTATTATCCCCACATCCTAAAATGTGAACCTTATCAGCTGTGTCAAGTACATCAATTATCTTCTGCTGAATTGTCTGATAAAGCTTATAATCCAATGTATTGATTTTTACTGTCTCCGAGAAAAGCTCCTCATACTTTTCACCGATTGCTGCAACCGGGAAAGAAATAATTGTAAAGCTTCTCTCCTCACCGTGAATGTACTCATTACAAATTCTTGATGACTCACTTCTCTCTTTAACTCTAATTCCCTGCTGTGCCTCTGAATATGCTGGGTTCTCTGGTTTTGCAACTGGTGAAAATGGTTCCTCTCCAAACACCTCGATTACAGCTGGTCCGCCGTATCCTGGTGCTATATCCTTGATTTTCTCAAAGGTATTTCTATCACACTCAACACTATACTCTCCCATCTCCTTATCGAGCCAGAGGGCATCCTGCTCCTTGTGATCAAAATCAAACTGTTTGTTCACTGATGTTGAGAATGGTGAAAGAACAACCTTAAGGTTCATCTTCTCGAAGTTTCTGATTGCACATCTGATCATTCTCTCATATCCAAGAGGATAAATAACCTCTGCGAAGGATTTCTTTGTGATATCTTTGTTGCATGTAGCGAATCCGATTCTATATCCTTCTGTGAAAGTGTCAGCCATTGACTGAATTTCTTCCTCTGAAAGTTTTGCCAGATACTCTCTGCTCTTTTTCTCGTTTTCTCCAACGAACAAACCATACTGATAAAGATATGCGTTGTTATCAATATCACTTTCTTCAACTAACTGCAGATAAAAGTCGTAGTTTGTTGTAAACCTTCTATTGATAAGATACTCTGTAAAAATCTCCATGTAGTCATGCATAAATGAATGAAGACAAGCATCTACTTCCTTTGGCGATGCCTCATCAGCTTCAAACATTGTGTAAAGCTCTACTACCAGCTCAGCATAGATGCATAAGTACTCAATGTTTCCCTCGAAAGCATACTTTGCCGCATTGCATACTCTTCTCATAATTGCAGCAAAATGCTGTCCGTATTCCTGCCCGAATACCTTTACTGCGTATGCTGGATTTCCGTAGCTTGTGTCATAATTTTCTTTCTTAAACTGCGAGAAAAGCTTGTCATTAATTGCTTTTCCTTCTTCCTCAGTCATCTCATACAAAGCTCCTGTTAACGCTTTGCTTGCAATTTCATTCTCCACAAGAAGATACTCTGCAAGGGTTCTGAAGTAATCTGCATAATCAGCTTTTAATTCCTTTGCTTTTGCAATGTCCTCAAGTCTCTCAACCACAAGCTCGAGTCTCTCCTCATAAATCTCATTTGTCTGCAAATCTAATTCTTGGTATCCCATCATCCACCTCTATTTATTAAATAACAAAACCTATACCATAGGTTATAATCCAAATTAACACTGATATTATTGAAAAAAATGTAGCAAGTCTTGGATACTTCTTGAAGGAATCCTCCTCCATCATGCTCTGTATCGCCAAAACAACTGCACATATTCCTCCCAATAGTGCAACGATTCCTGCACTTCCATAATATGTAGATAGCGTCCCTGCTCCCATAAATGAGAGCATCACGAATATTACATACAAAAATATTGAAAACAACGCAATTCCAAGAGAGACAAACGCCTTCTTGGAGTTGGTTTTCTCAGTAAACTTATATTGTCCACGTCTTCTATTTCTTGCCACTTATTAATCTCCTGTAATACAAGATATACCCAACAAGTCCACCTATCGTGTTGAGAATCAGATCATCTACATCAAAGCTTCCGGTCCTTGTGACAAGCTGAATCAGCTCCACAAACACTGAAAACTCAAGAGTAAATAGTACTGTGTAAAACACTCCAAGCTTTCTTGTAACTATTTTAGGAAGTAAATATCCAAATGGAGCAAATGCCAGAATATTCCCCAGTAAATTGATAATTACATATCTCATTCCCAGAGCTTCCCTGTTTCTCCATATTCTCGTTATTTCAAAAAATGGTTTGATATTGTAGCGGAAGTCTTCTCCTCTGCAAGTTCTACCCATGCTTCCTGCGAAAAACAGATAGTAAAACAACGCCAAAATATAGATAACAAATATAAGAATAGCTATATTCCTGTTTTTCTTCATTATTTACAACCATACTCCTCGTAATAGTTGTCAATTGCCTTTTTAATTTCCTCGTTGATTACAACTTTGCCCTGGCACTCTCTATTATAAAGATGCTCAGTCACCTCTGCCATTGTTACAATTGCTTTTCCGTCAAAGCCGTATTTTTCCTTTATCTCGTCGAGGGCGCTCTTCTCACCACCCTGTCCTACTTCCATACGGTTTAAGCTTACCATCAGACCTACGATTTCTACATCCGCAGCTGCTCTCACCTTTGGCACTGTCTCTTCCATTGATTTTCCTGATGTTGTAACATCCTCAATCATTACC
>CAMFPD010000242.1 GCA_945971355.1 uncultured Lachnobacterium sp. | reverse complement strand
CGTGACTGGCTTAAGCTTGTGAAGAGTACACAGGCAAAGAACAAAATCAATCAGTGGTTTAAGAGCGAGCTTAAGGAGGAGAATATTCTCAGGGGCAAGGATGCACTTGCCAATTATGCCAAGGCTCATGGAATCAACTTCAATGAAATAAACAGACCAGAGTATCAGGCTAAGATTCTCAGAAAGTATGGTTTTCATGACTGGAATACATGTCTTGCAACAGTTGGACATGGTGGACTTAAGGAAAGTCATGTTGTAAACCGAATGAACGAAGACTACAAAAAGGACCATGCAGTTCCTATTACTGATCAGGATATTCTAGAGAATATCGGTGAAAAGCAGCAGGCACAGGAGCCGATGAGACGCTCCAAGAGCGGTATTGTTGTAAAGGGACTTTATGATGTGGCTGTACACTTCTCGAAATGCTGTAGTCCGGTTCCGGGTGATGAGATTGTTGGATTTGTAACAAGAGGAAGAGGTATTTCAATACATCGAACAGACTGTATTAACATAATAAACCTTTCCCAGATTGAAAAAAGCCGACTTATAGAAGCAGAGTGGCAGGATGAGGTATATCATAGCGATACTGCTGAGTATCAGGCCGAGTTAAAGATTTTCTGCAATGACAGACCGGGACTTCTGGTTGACATTTCCAAAGTATTTATGGAAAAAGAAATCAATATTAATTCCATTAACTCTAAGACCAGTAAGCAGGGCATAGCTACAATTGAGGTGTTCTTTAATATTAAGGGACGCCCACAGATTGGCAGTCTTGTAGAGAAAATAAGACAGATAGATAATGTTATTGACGTAGAGCGAACCACCGGCTAAAATAACCGGTGGTTTCTAAAATTTAATTTCAAAATTTAATAAGAAAGGATTAAGTTTCAGTTACTGAACGGTTACGGGAGAATAATGAAAATAAATCAGTATGTAGTAGGACCAGTGCAGACTAATTGCTATTTTGTGATAAATGATGATACAAAGGAGACTATAGTAATCGACCCGGGAGCAAGTGCCAGGCAGCTGGCAGAAAAAGCGAGAGAGGATGGTCTTAAGCCAGTGGCGGTGCTTCTTACCCATGGTCATTTTGACCATGCTACAGGAGCCAGAGAGTTTGCAGATGAGTTTGGGATAAAGATATATGCTTATGAGGCTGAGAAAGAAACACTTGAGAATCCTAAGCTAAATGTAAGCTGGATGAATGGACAGTCTCTTGTATTCTCGGCAGATGAGTTTTTAAAAGATGAGCAGGAGATTGATTTGGCAGGCTTTCATATAAGAGTTCTTTTTACACCCGGACATACACCGGGAGGATGCTGCTTTTACTTTCCATATCAGGATGTGGTATTTACAGGTGATTCACTGTTTTGTATGTCAGTGGGAAGAACGGATTTTGAAAAGGGCAGTATGTCAGATTTAGTTAGAAGTGTTAAGGAGAAGCTTATGACACTTCCAGACAGGACTACTGTATACCCAGGACACAATGATGTGACAAGTATTGAAAACGAGAGGATGTATAACCCTTACTTATGATAATAGTAACATTTAATAAACCAGATTTTGAATATGATGTACACTCTCTCTTGAAGGAATTTTTCCCAAAAGAGGATATACAGATGTACTACAGGGAGCCTGCAAATTTTGAAGGAAATAAAAATCTTGCATGTACAAGCCACCTGATTACAGATGAAACACAAATTGATTTTGATGGGGCAAGTCACAGGTTTGAAATTAGATTTATGGATGGATGTTCCCAAAATAGAGCAGAAGAAAGCTCTGGCACTCAAAATGAGATTGAGAAAAAAGAACGCATAGAGATTTCCTGGAGCAGAGGCGATGAGCCGACTGTTTCATTCAGGACCTTTGAAACTACTGGTCTTGAGAGAAAAGATAGAAAAAATCTGTTGAAGCAGGAACTGTACAGGATGGTTGAAGAGGGACTTGGCAGAGGCTTGCCTTGGGGAACCTTGTCTGGAATCAGACCTACAAAGATTGCAATGAAGATGCTTGACGAGGGCGCCGATGAGGCGGAAGTATTTCGCTATATGAAGGATGTGTACCTGGCAAGTGATGAGAAGGCACAGCTTTCAGTAGATATAGCCAAAAGAGAGAAGGCTTTGTTAGACAGACTTGATTATGATAATGGGTACAGCCTCTATATAGGTATTCCTTTTTGCCCAAGTACCTGTGCGTATTGCTCATTTACATCTTATCCACTGGGGGTATGGAAAAATTCGGTAGATGAGTATCTGGACGCATTGGAAAAGGAAATAGACTTTACTGCTCAGAAGTTTTATCACAAAAAGCTTAATTCCATTTACATTGGCGGTGGTACACCTACAACACTTGAACCATATCAGTTGGATAGGTTAATCAGAAAAATAAAGTGCAGCTTTGATTTAAAGGACTGTCTTGAGTTTACAGTTGAGGCAGGAAGACCTGACTCAATAACAAGAGAAAAGCTTGAGGTGCTTCGGAAAAACGGAATTACCCGTATTTCTGTAAATCCACAGACCATGAAGCAGAAGACCCTTGATATTATTGGACGACATCATACTGTTGAGGATACAATCGAGAGCTTTAAGCTTGCAAGAGAGCTTGGCTTCGACAATATAAATATGGATTTAATTATGGGACTTCCAGAGGAGAATATCGATGATGTGAGACATACCATGGAGGTTATAAAAGAGTTAAAGCCAGACAATGTAACTATACATTCACTGGCTGTAAAAAGAGCAGCCAGACTTACAATTTTTAAAGACCGATATCAGGATATGCAGATGATAAATACCCAGGAGCATATGAGTGTATGTGAGGAATACTGCAAAGAGCTGGGCCTTCTGCCATATTATCTCTACCGTCAGAAGGGAATGGCGGGCAATATGGAAAATGTAGGATATGCCAGGGAAGGTAAAGCTGGGGTGTATAATATATTGATTATGGAGGAGAAACAGACTATTGTTGCCTGCGGAGCCGGAAGCAGTACTAAAAGGGTGTGGGCAGAAGCAAATCCTGATGGGACACATCGAATTGAAAGATGTGAGAACGTCAAGGATGTAAGATTGTATATTGATAGAATTGACGAGATGATTGATAGAAAACGAAAGCTTTTTGAATAGCTGCCCTTTT
>CAMFPD010000241.1 GCA_945971355.1 uncultured Lachnobacterium sp. | reverse complement strand
ATAATTCGTAATTAATATCCATATATTTCTCCTTGTGTATGTAAAATAATATATTGTATTTTGTGTAACATAATTAGTTGTGCTATATGTAGTGATTAAGTATGCCTAAAAATCGTTTGTGCTATATGTAGTGATTAAGTATGCCTAAAAATCGGTTGTGTTATATGTAACGATTAAGTATGCCTAAAAATCGGTTGTGTTATTTATGTAACGATTATCTATGCGAAAAAATGATGAAATATATAGCGCAATAATTCCACCTGGGCTCTCCCCATAATGTATATTAGTTGAAATTGTCAGTATGTAAATTAGAGAATGTGGCTGTATATTTCTTGCAGACCTTAGAGGAACGTCGGCACTTAATGAGTGCGAAGCACGAATTTAGTACCGCTACGTTCCGGCCAGAGCGAGAGCGTGTCTGCAAGAAATATACAGCCACATTCTCGGTCGCCACAACCTACTTCAACTAATATCCATTATAAGCCCTACTTATAAGGAAGTCAATTAACTACACTTATAAAACAGATTAAATATATTAATTATACTTATCATATGTAACGTGCTATACTATGCCTATATTGGTAAGCTACAAAAGTATTTGGATTTGGAGGATATTTTTATGAGCAATGTACGTAGAGTATATGTAGAAAAGAAACCTGACTTTGCTGTAAAGGCAAAGGAATTAAAGCACGAGATTAAGCATTATCTTGGAATTGATAGTGTTACAGCAGTTCGTGTACTTATCAGATATGACGTGGAGAACATTTCTGAGGAGACATACCAGAGAGCATTATACACAGTATTTTCTGAGCCACCAGTAGATAACATCTACGAGGAAGACTTCGAGTATGGTGATGCAAAGGTATTCACAGTAGAGTTCCTTCCAGGACAGTTCGATCAGAGAGCAGACTCTGCAGAGCAGTGTGTAAAGCTTCTTAACGAAAATGAGGAGCCAATCATCAGAAGTGCAATTACATATGTAATCGAGGGAACTGTTTCAGATGAGCAGTTTGCTGCAATTAAAAAGCATTGCATCAACCCAGTTGATTCACGTGCAATCGGAATGGAGAAGCCAGAGACATTAGTTCAGAACTTTGATGATCCTGATGATGTTATCATTTTTGATGGCTTTACCACCATGGAAGAGAGCAAGCTCAAAGAGTTATATGATTCCCTTAATCTTGCTATGACTTTCAAAGATTTTCTTCATATCCAGAACTATTTTAATAAAGATGAGAAACGTGATCCTTCTATGACAGAGATCCGTGTTCTTGATACATACTGGTCAGATCACTGCCGTCATACTACATTCTCAACAGAGCTTAAAAATGTAAGCTTTGACGATGGATTCTATCGTGCACCAATTGAGGCAACATACAATGATTACCTCAATACATTTGATAATCTCTACAAGAACCGTGATGACAAGTTCGTATGTCTTATGGACCTTGCACTTCTTGCAATGAAGCGTCTTAAGGCAGAGGGCAAGCTCGATGATCAGGAAGAGTCAGATGAGATTAATGCATGCTCAATCGTTGTGCCAGTTGAGGTAGATGGACAGGTTGAGGAGTGGCTTGTTAACTTTAAGAACGAGACACACAATCATCCAACAGAGATTGAGCCATTTGGTGGTGCTGCAACATGTCTTGGTGGAGCAATCCGTGATCCACTTTCAGGACGTACTTATGTATACCAGGCAATGCGTGTAACTGGTGCAGCAGATCCAACAGTTCCAAATTCACAGACAATGGAAGGAAAGCTCCCACAGAAGAAGCTTGTTCGTGAGGCTGCTCATGGATACAGCTCATATGGTAACCAGATTGGTCTTGCAACAGGATATGTTAAGGAAGTTTACCATCCAGACTATGTTGCAAAGCGTATGGAGATTGGTGCTGTAATGGGTGCAGCTCCTAGACGAGCTGTTCAGAGACTTACATCTGACCCAGGAGATAAAATCATCCTTCTCGGTGGACGTACAGGACGTGATGGAATCGGTGGTGCTACAGGTTCTTCAAAGGCCCATAACACAGAGTCTACAGCTGTATGTGGTGCTGAGGTCCAGAAGGGTAATGCACCTACAGAGAGAAAGCTTCAGAGATTATTCAGAAGAGAAGAGGTTTCTCATATTATCAAGAAATGTAACGACTTCGGTGCAGGTGGAGTATCAGTTGCAATTGGAGAGCTGGCAGATGGACTTATCGTACAGCTTGACAAGGTTCCAAAGAAATATGCTGGTCTTGATGGAACTGAAATCGCTATTTCAGAGTCACAGGAGAGAATGGCAGTTGTTGTAGATCCTAAGGATGTTGACCAGTTCATGGCATATGCTAAGGAAGAGAACCTTGAGGCTACAGAGGTTGCTGTTGTAACAGAGGAGCCAAGACTTGTTCTCGTTTGGAGAGGCAAAGAAATCGTTAATATTTCACGTGCATTCCTCGATACAAACGGAGCCCATCAGGAGACAGACGTAGCAGTAGAGATGCCTTCACAGGAAGACAACTATTTAGATAAAATCAATACTCCTGCAGTTGCAGAGAAGGTTGAGGCTGGAGATATGAAGGGGGCATGGCTTGCAGAGCTTTCTGACCTCAACGTATGTTCACAGAAGGGACTCGTTGAGATGTTCGACGGTTCAATCGGAGCAGGAAGTGTTTACATGCCTTACGGTGGACGTTATCAGCTTACTGAGACACAGTCTATGGTAGCTAAGCTTCCAGTACTCAAAGGAAAATGTGACACAGTGACAATGATGTCTTATGGATTTGATCCATATCTTTCATCATGGAGCCCATACCACGGATCAATCTATGCAGTACTTGAGTCAATCTCAAGAATCGTAACTGCTGGTGGAGATTTCTCTAAGATTCGTATGACATATCAGGAGTACTTCCGCAGAATGAGCGAGGATCCAAAGCGTTGGAGCCAGCCATTTGCAGCATTGCTTGGTGCATATGATGCACAGATTGGATTCGGACTTCCATCAATCGGAGGAAAGGATTCGATGTCTGGAACCTTCAACGAAATCGATGTTCCACCAACACTTGTTTCATTTGCTGTAGATGTGGCAAGAGAGAAGGATATCATCACTCCTGAACTTAAGGCAGCAGGAAATCAGTTGGTTCTTTTCTCAATCGAGAAGAACCA
>CAMFPD010000240.1 GCA_945971355.1 uncultured Lachnobacterium sp. | reverse complement strand
CGATTCAATGTATTGGCAACTTCCTTATTCTCCAGAATATGACCTGAAATATTTGCAATTTCATCAGAGAGATTCTCTGTGTTAGTTGCAGCATTCTGGATTCCCTCAGAGCTTTCAATTACAGACTGAGAAATACTTTCTGCAAACTCCTGCACCTGCTCTGTCTGGCTTCTGAGTTCATCAGACATTATGTGGAACTGGTTTACAATTTCATTTACATAGTTGGCATCCTTGCTATACTGCATTCCTGCATCAACAAAGCTGTCATAATCAGGAAGAATTGTTTCCTGAATATATGAGACCAGCTCATTCGCATGGTTTGTAAGCTGTTGTACAGCCTCTATAATCAAGTTGTTTATATCCTGAATATGAGTAGCTGTATCCCTACTTGAATCTGAAAGCTGACTGATTTCTGATGCTACAACCGAAAATCCACGTCCTGCCTCACCAGCCCTTGCTGCTTCAATAGAAGCATTTAATGCAAGAAGGTTTGTCTGGCTTGCAATGCTTAAGATATCATTAGTGAGCTGCTTTATCTGTTCAACCTGCTTACTCTCCTCCATTGCCAGTTTAAGCTTATCTATTATCACGCTTGTCATATTGCTTGTTTCATTCTTATTATTGATAGCGTTATTTTTAAGTGACTCTGCGGATTGCTCCATCTGGTCCGCATAGTTTAACAGCTCATCCGAACCTGCAGAAAGTTCCTCAACGCTTGCTCCAATATTAGAAAGCTGTGCGCTGATACCACTTACAGAGGTTGTAACATCAGACATTGCAGCTGACAATTCTTCCATAGCAGCGGATATATCTCTTGCGTTATCGTCTGATAATGTAATCTCTTTTCCTACCACATCTACAATTGAGTTCATCTCTTTTGAACTGTCAGTAATTCGATGCATAACATTCTGAAGAGTCTCGATAAATGCATTTACACTTTTTCCGATAACACTAATCTCATCCTTGCCTTCTATTTTTATTCTAACAGACAGGTCACCTGCATCATTCTGGATATCCCGAATCATCGTATCAAGCTTATTGCTAATATAGTGCATTGGCTTAACAATTCCCTTAATACATACGTAAGCTGCAAGAACAAACATCACGATTGAAATCACCATAAATACAATAGATGACAAAATCGCAACCTGGTATGCACTCTGCTGTCCTGAAAGAGCCTTGTCCATCTCAGCTTTTCTCATCTCTGTGAGGCGCTCAATCTTATATATAAGATAATCCTCCGCTGGTTTCTGCTTCACATTAATAGCAATTCGCTGAGCCTCATCATCCTCATCCATACTTCCTTCCAATACTTCGTTAACACCTTCAACATATTTATCAAATTTGCCACGCATCGCACTGATATATTCTTTTTCTTTCTGAGTGAGGTTCTTTGCCTCATACCCGGCAAAAAGTTCTTCCATCTCACTAATCTGAGACTTAATATTTGCTGCATACTCATTCTTTGTTGTAGCATTTTCAGCTTTACAATGTCCATACATATTCTTACCGATGGCCTGAAGTTCAGATTCCATATTGGCTAAAATTTCTATGTTATCTGAACCTTCGTTTGAAATAACATAACTTGTATTCAGCAGATTTTTTTCATTCCATAGTGCAAATCCACAGGATAGAAAAATTACAACTGATAAGACCACAATAGGCACAAGAACTTTTATTCTAATACTTATATTATTCATACTGGCACCTCCTTAATGAGACAAGTCTGGATACTTCTTTGCAACTCTACTATAAAAATCCTGCAGACAAGTATCATAATCGCTTGTTCCGTCAAAGTATGAATGCATTGCACTCTGAAATTGTTCATTCAAGCCACTGTCGTATTCTGTGATATTACTCATATCAATCTTCTTAGCGGCCTCTGCAAACAAGGCGATATGGTTTTGTCCTCCAAGGAAATCGGAAGAATAATCGCTGTTTGCTATTTCTCCCATTGCCTCCTCATTATTTGTATAATCCTGTGTATCCATTGTAATCTGCTTCATAGTATCCTTGTCACAAGTCAGACGATACATCAAATCTTTTATAAATGGGATATTATCAGTACCATTAGCTGCACAAATCCAAGTTCCGCCCCAGTAATAAGCCTGTGGGCCTTCACATACGGCATAATCACCATATATTCCATTTCCTACTTTAGCTTCTGCATCACCATCAGCAAGCGAATTTCCCATCAATGTAAAATTGATTCCCCATGTAGAATAAAAGAAACCAAATACATCACCTTCTGGTCCCTGATCATGACTCCATCCCGGTGACCAGAGCCCTGTTTTATTGTTGTATTCCTGTTCTGTGTATTTTTTGGTCTGTTCTACCCAGCGCACCATACTCTCGTCAATATTGATTTTACCGTCTACCACCCATGGCTTTGACATATTATTTGAAAAGGTACGGAAAGAATCATCATACCCTGAAAGCATCTTGTAACCTGAGTTCTTCATCTGCTCCGCAACAGCATCAAAACTGTCCCAATCCTTAAGCTTCTCCTGTACCTTAACCGGATCATCAGTTCCAAGAACCGCCTTTGCAATAGATCTTCTATATGCAAAAAGTCCCGGAGTCGCCTGCCATGACACACCTTTTAAAACTCCATCCTCTGAAACAATATCCTTAGTGTACTGATACTGTTTTGAAATATCTTCCTGAGTAAGTCCAACATCTCCAATTACATCCAGAGTGTAATCTGATTTTACATATTTTGATGCATAATCAGCCTCCACCAGAAAAATATCTACCTTATCATCATCAATAGCCTCTCCCTGAGCTGCAAGAGCCTCATCAAGATTAGTCTGATATGCGAAATCATCATTTGTAATAATAACAAAATTCACATCAACTCCATGAGCTTCTTCCAAATCCTTGGCATAAGCTTCGTAAATACCTTTAAATTCCGTATTCCAGCTGTAAATATTTACAACCTCCCCTTCTGTTTGTTCCTTGCTTTCCTGTGTAGATGACACTCCACATCCACTCACCCCCATACATGCTGCCAATGAAATTGCCAATACCGGCTTTACACACTTTCTCATATGGTCCTCCAAACATATTTTTTCTATTGTTATGGCCATATTTTATCACCCTTTTTTCCTAATTTAATATCAAATTCACATCTAAACTATCAAATTTGTATCCCTATTTTGTATCATTCTCCTATACCATCAGCCAT
>CAMFPD010000239.1 GCA_945971355.1 uncultured Lachnobacterium sp. | reverse complement strand
ATTGAATACACATTTCTCAGCCAGCTATCCGCATTAAATACGCGGAACAAACTTGTAATTTTTTTCGAGGAAATATATGTTCTCTATTTTTATTTGTGTAATACAAAAGAGGGCAGCCATTAAAAAGGATGCCATTTTGAATTGAGTTATTCCAAATAGTATACGCTGCCCTTGGCATCATACACCTTGGCATTTGGTGCAAAGTGATCTACCATAATCATTTCTGTGTCATCCTCATCTGTGACCTCATCATCATTTGTGACCTCATTCTCCAATTCCTTATCATTGTCACTATCTGGGTCTTCATCTGCATTATCACTTTCTGCATTGCCTGAAGCTTCTTCATCATTTTCTTTAGAATCTTCTATCTCATCAGAATCACCAGAATCGGAAGCTTCATATTCACCCTGGTCTTTTCCTGTATGATTTTTGTCTGCCGGTTCTTTGGCTATTTCATCTATAATTGC
Source organism: uncultured Lachnobacterium sp. (assembly GCA_945971355.1). Classification (GTDB taxonomy): domain Bacteria; phylum Bacillota; class Clostridia; order Lachnospirales; family Lachnospiraceae; genus Roseburia. The sequence goes on along the minus strand of CAMFPD010000239.1, from coordinate 2,821 downwards.
AGTACCAGTATCATCAATAGTTCCATTATACAAATCATATTCAAATGTAAAGCCCTCTGAGGTCTCCACACTCAAGTACACCCTGATGGAACAATTTGGACTAATATCAAACGCTTTTTTAAGCTCTACCTCTCCCGCCAAAGTCATCTGGCTTCCAGAATCCAAAATAGATTTTCTATCTATAGAAAGAGCATTTATCAAATCAATGCGCTCACATTCCTCTATATTAATCTCATCCGTCTTCTCATCCTTTTTATCTTCTGAAGCTTTGTCATCCTCAACCGCCGTAGCAGCTTCATCCTGATTATCCCCACCATCATAACCACTTCTCTCAACTATGAGGTCAAAGGATTGAATTCCATGTTTTCCGGTATTCAGATTTATATCGTTTGATGTGCTGAAGGAAATCTTTCCATCTGTAATCGTTGGTGCTGTTACCATCTTTCCGTTTACAACACCACTGAATTCCTCCTGAATACCTTCGTAATCCGTTCTCACTTCTGTCGCTCTGCTGTCTCCATCTACAAATAGAAAGGTCAAATTGCCCTTATAAGACTCATTAAGAGGCAGAACAACATCTCCTACGAACTTGATTCCATCTAATGTTAGAGGATACTCATTGGCACCAAAATACACACTCACAGCGGTGCTTGCAGTATACTCCTTTGGCACAACGGACACATGAACCGTGTAGGTTTTTGCATCAAAATCAGTGTCAATCACATCTACACTCCACTCTTCAACCTTGCTGGCCTCCTCCTCGAGAGTGGCCTTGATATTACTCTGAAGATTAGACATATCTGTAACTAAAATATCCGTGTTATCCTGAATGTATGAAATTGTATTAGATAATCGTTCAACTCTTGAATGTAAAAATACAGTGGCTGCACCAAGGGCAGCCACTACTATCACATCAAGAGCAATCAATACTATATAGCTCTTTTTCATTAATATGCCTCTATAATTATGCTGCTATTGAAATATTTAACTTGGTATTACTCTTCTGTTTTTACAATAGCAATATGAACATCATCAAGCTGCTTCTGCTCTACCTCAGCAGGCGCACCCATCATTACATCCATTGCATTCTTATTCATTGGGAATGGAATAATCTCTCTGATACTTTCCTCTCCACAGATAAGCATAATCATTCTGTCTACTCCAGGAGCGATTCCAGCGTGTGGTGGTGCTCCATAGCAGAATGCGTTGTACATTGCAGGGAATTTTGCTTTCACATCATCCTCTCCAAGACCTACGAGCTTAAATGCCTCAATCATTATTTCCGGATCATGGTTACGAACAGCTCCTGAAGAAAGTTCAACACCATTACATACAAGGTCATACTGATATGCAAGAATATCAAGAGGTTCCTTATTCTTAAGCGCGTCCATTCCGCCCTGTGGCATAGAGAATGGGTTGTGACAGAACTCTAACTCTCCAGACTCCTCACCGATTTCATACATTGGGAAATCAACTATCCAGCAGAACTCATATGTATCCTGTTTCATATGTGAAGGTGCTGCTGCACCAAGTAATTTTCTAAGCACACCTGCAGTCTTCTGGGCTGTAAGCTTCTTTCCTGCTGTAAGACCAATGAAATCTCCTGGCTTAAGACCAAGCTTTTCCATAACCTCATCCTTCTTCTCCTGAAGGAATTTTGCGATTCCACCAACGATTTCTCCGTTCTCGTCAACCTTGAACCAATATGCCTTGTTTGCTGTAGCAACCTCAACCTCAGCGCACATCGCATCAATCTGCTTTCTTGTTCCTGTGTATCCATCGCATACGATAGCCTTAACAGTCTGGCCCTCAAATGGTCCAAATCCACAATCAGAGAGAAGCTCAGTTGCATCCTGAAGAACTAAGTCAATACGAAGGTCTGGCTTATCTGAACCATACTTATCCATAGCCTCAAGGAATGGAATTCTAACGAATGGAGCCTGGGAAGCAGTATGGTACACACCATGCTCAGCAAATACAGGTGGTAAAACTTTCTCTACTACTTCGAATACATCTTCCTGAGTTGCGAATGACATCTCCATATCAAGCTGATAGAACTCTCCTGGAGAACGGTCTGCTCTTGCATCCTCGTCACGGAAACAAGGTGCAATCTGGAAATACTTATCAAATCCAGATGCCATAAGAATCTGTTTAAACTGCTGTGGAGCCTGTGGAAGAGCATAGAACTTTCCTGGATGGTTTCTTGATGGCACAAGATAATCTCTTGCTCCCTCTGGAGATGAGCATGTGAGGATTGGAGTTGTAATCTCCATAAATCCAAGCTCTGTCATTCTCTGGCGAAGCTCTGCAACAATCTTACTTCTAAGTACAATATTTCCCTTTACAGCAGGGTTTCTAAGGTCAAGGTAACGATATTTGAGACGTGTGTTCTCATCCGCATCCTTAGATTGGTTAATCTCAAATGGAAGTGCATTGTAGCGGCATTTTCCAAGTACATTTATAGCAGTTGGAACCACCTCAATCTCACCAGTTGGAAGCTCAGCATTCTTGCTGGAACGCTCGCGAACCTCACCTACAACCTGAATAGTAGATTCCTTGTTAAGTTCATCGATAACATTCATCATTTCCTCTGTCTCGATGACAATCTGTGTTGTTCCATAGAAATCTCTTAAAATTAAAAATCCTAAATTCTTACTTACTTTACGGATGTTTTCAAACCATCCAACAAGTGTAACCTGCTCGCCTGCATTTGAAAGACGAAGCTCGCCACAGTTGTGTGTTCTTGACTGTGTCATATTATTATGCTCCTTTTATCCTGTCTCTTATACACATCTCCGAGCCCACGAGACTAAGGCGAATC
>CAMFPD010000238.1 GCA_945971355.1 uncultured Lachnobacterium sp. | reverse complement strand
TTTTCCCCTCACTAAGTACATTTTATCATTACAAGCATCTCAGGTCACGAAAACTTTTATTATTATCTGAGATACCAAAACTGTCCTTTCAGGAAATAATTAATCCTCTCAAATAGATTTTCATATCTACTTGAGAGGATAGCATTAATATTTAATATTTTATCACTTGCCATGTAACAACTTACTTACTCCACAATTTCTGTACCAGAAAGTATCTGCTCTGTATTGGACTCCGTTATCTCCGTGCCTGGTACCACTTGCTCTGTATTGGACTCTGTTATCTCTGTATCTGGCATTACTTGCTCTGTATCAGAAGCTACTTCGGAACCATAATAAACCACATTAATCACCATATTATCAGACTCATTCCCACTATCATCTTTAGCCCGCATTTTGACTTGATAAGTTCCATATACTTTACTTTGTATTGCCTGACTTAATAATTCATAATCAATACTATCAACAACTATCTCCGTAGCATAATTTCCATCTGAAGCACTTGCCTGATTTTTAATCATTGCTTCTAATTGTGACGAATCAAAAGCTCCATCCTGAATGGTCAAATCACCATTAGATGTTATCGTGGGTCTTGTTGTATCAACAACTTTGTATTCTGCACGACCTGTGGATGTATTTCCCAGCTCATCTGTAGCACTGTAATCCACATAATATATTCCTGGTACGTCCACATTTACACCACCTGTCACACTTACTCCCACAGCATCCCCAGTTACTGCAAATGCCGTTACTCCTGCCATTACATCTATTGTACTTCCTCTTTCAACAATAACATTGGCCAGATAATTAATAGTCGGGCCTGTAGTTCTCCATGGGTTAGCCGGATCTGAATCAGTTGGATCCCAACCTCTGCAAGGACTATTTAAATCAATCTTTGGAGCAGATGGCTTTCCTAAAGGTCCTGGATCTGGATTATCATAGATTTCTACTGTTGTCCCGGACGGACAGTTTGCAACAAGCCATTGTGCATCACGCACCATCAGACGAACACACCCCAAGGATGCAAACTCCCCTAGCTTATTATACTCCTCTGACTCCAGATTTCCCTTATCCATTGTATAATATGGTACCGAATGAAACATAATTGGCCCATTTATACGGTATGCATATTGCCCATATACATTTCCGTATAATGCTCTCCACTCATATTTTGTAGACGTTTTATATGTCCCAAGTGGTGTACCGTCATTTAATCCACAGGAACAAACCATTGCCTTTACAGGAACAGTATATGCCCCAGCCTCATCTTTAGCATAAACTGTTACTGTATTCATCAAACGATTAACCTTTATATAATATGGAAACTTATCTATCTCCGGAACTTGTGCTTGCTCTTTGGGCTCCTGGTATTCCACATTCTCGGTAGACTCATCCATAGCAAGTTCTTCCTCATAATACTCTTCCACTGATATTTCAGTTTCAAGTACCACCTCATTGTTTTCCATTTCAGAGGCTTCCTCACTAATAACCTCAGCAGGCTCATTATTCAGATTTGTTTTACAAAAAATTGCAACTGGTACTCCAATTACCATTCCTACTATCAAAACTAACAATGATATTGTAGCTGCCAAAGTCATAGCTTTTCTAGTCGAATACCATCTCTTCCATATTTCAATTATTTTCATCCTATTCCCTCCGTCAACCTTCTCATATTGTACAAAGTTTCATGAAAAAATCAACCTGTTTTTCATAATTAGAGAGTTGTTTCTGGAGGTATATTTTTATCTGGTGCAAACTTTGTTAATAATATCTACATCACCGCTCCCTGTTCGTACAGTCACTGTTGCTCTTCCATTTCCTACCACGTAATGGTTTTCACCTTTCTGTGTAAATTCATCAGCGTGTATGCCCACATCACCACTGCCTGTATAAGTTGTTATAGAAGCTCCTCCATTATTATTGAGATTCAGCTCTATACTTCCACTTCCTGCAACAATGTTTACCATATTAAGCTCTCCGCTGAACTCCAGTTCCTGATCTCCACTTCCGCTTCTTCCATTGTAAGTATGTGTCTCACCGTTGAATTCAATATCTCCACTTCCTGTTTTTACAGACACCTCTGCCCCTTTGAATTCATTCGCTTCAATATCTCCACTACCAGTTACAGCAATTAGTTCATTTGCATCCACCCTCTCCAAAGTAATGTCTCCACTAGTGGCAGAAAGCTCTAATCTATCTGACTTTACACTCTCCACGTCAATATCACCGCTTGTAGCTGATATGGTCATTTGCCTATACTCTGCAAGCTCTGATTGGAAATCACCACTTGTTGTCTTTACCCTTAGTATCTCTCCTGATACATTGCGAAGCTCTATATCGCCACTTGTTGTTCTAAGCTCTATTTCCGGAAATCCCTGTGGAATTTCTATGGTCATCTTCCCAGCCTCGTAGGATTTCTGGAATGGTATATCAAGATGAAATCCCAGAAAATTAAGTGTTACATTTTTATTTGATGCTGTCGCATTGTTTTTATTTACCCCTACATAGAACACTCCGTCATTCTCATACTGATAAAAGCTTTGTCCACTTTCTGTTCCGTCTGGATTTTCATAATTCACATAGAGCTTATTATCAATAGATGATTTCAAAATTATATCTGCCGCTTTACAATCTGCAACGATTTTTCTATAGCCACATGAATACTCTTTCTTTACAGAACCTTCAAACTCCTGCTTTTCACCTTCAAACTCTTCTGCAATATCTTCCTCTGGAATCTCATCTATCATATCCTGAATATCCCCAAGCTCCTCTATTATTTCTTCCTCTGTTTTGCCCTGAGCCATGGCCTCAGCAAAATGATTTTCGTAATCTTCCAAAATTTCTTGTCTTACTGATTCACTAAATTTGCCTAACTGAATCTCTAACATTTTCATATATTCGCTTTTTGTCATAATGGCCTCCCTATTTTTTTATAAGATTTTCTACTGCCTGAATAAAATCATTCCATTCCTTTAACAAACTTTCCTGATATTTGTATCCCGCTTCTGTCAGCTTATAGTATTTCCTGGCTGGTCCTGATTCTGATTCAACTAAATACGTTGTCACATATTCGTCCGCCTTAAGCTTTCTTAGTATCGGGTACAATGTTCCACTGGCTATGGACATCTCCTCGGATATTCGCTCTGTCAATTCATATCCATATTTATCCCCCGCTGCTAATTGGGATAACACACATATTTCCAAGGCACCCTTCTTAAATTGTGCATTCATTTACCCACCTCCCTCTCTGAATTGTGTATATCATATCACGCACTATTATATCTGTCTCTTATACACATCTCCGAGCCCACGAGACTAAGGCGAAT
>CAMFPD010000237.1 GCA_945971355.1 uncultured Lachnobacterium sp. | reverse complement strand
GACTTTCCTCACCTGCGGTCTTTCGACACTTGCAGCCGCGATCACCTGTCCTGCACAATTTCATAATATACCAAGACTTTTTCTCAAAATCAAGAGGAATGCTAAACTATTTATAAAATGTTTCTTAAAAGACCATACTTCTGTTGACTACAAATAACCACAAGGGTAAGATGACCATTGTACTGATGTAAAAGTAGTACAGGAAATGAGGATAAATTGTCATGAGAGAAAAATTTGCGAGATTTATGATGGGAAGAAATGGTGTTGACGAGCTGGCCAGATTTGAGTCAATATTTGTCTGGGTACTTCTACTTGTATCTATTTTTTCCAGAATGTGGATTTTTGATTTGCTTGCAATGGCTTTGATAGTACATATGTATTTTAGAATTCTATCAAGAGATGTCAGCAAGCGATATGAGGAAAATCAAAAATACGTGAATTTTAGATATAATGCTGTAGTAAAATGGGACAAAAAGAAGAAGCGTATAGCTCAGAGAAGAAACTACAGATTTTACAAATGTCCTATGTGCAGACAGGAGGTAAGAGTTCCAAAGGGACATGGGAAAATACAGATAACATGCCCAAAGTGCAGGGAAACATTTATTAAACGTAGCTAACAATAAGGAGCAGTGTATGTTCGGATATATTAATATCAATAAAAATCAGTTGACTGAGGATGATTTTCATACATATCAGAGCTATTATTGTGGACTATGCCAGAAACTAAAAAGTAACAGTGGTGCAAAAGGCCAGATGTTGCTCAATTATGATATGACTTTTCTGATTGTGCTTTTAACTGGATTATATGAGCCGGAGAATGAGAAGTCAGAGCTCTTTACGTGTAAGGTTCATCCTGCAAAAAAAAGAAAGTATTGTATTAATGATATAACAGACTATGCCGCAGATATGAATATTGTGCTTGCTTATCATAATCTTATTGATGACTGGAAGGATGATAAGAACTACGCCAAGAAGAAAATCGCATCAATGATTAAAACAGATTATGATGAGGCGGCAAAGAGAAATCCCCGTCAGGTAAAAGCAGTTGAGACTTACATGGAAAAGCTTGCCGAGTATGAGGACTATGCCAGAAACTAAAAAGTAACAGTGGTGCAAAAGGCCAGATGTTGCTCAATTATGATATGACTTTTCTGATTGTGCTTTTAACTGGATTATATGAGCCGGAGAATGAGAAGTCAGAGCTCTTTACGTGTAAGGTTCATCCTGCAAAAAAAAGAAAGTATTGTATTAATGATATAACAGACTATGCCGCAGATATGAATATTGTGCTTGCTTATCATAATCTTATTGATGACTGGAAGGATGATAAGAACTACGCCAAGAAGAAAATCGCATCAATGATTAAAACAGATTATGATGAGGCGGCAAAGAGAAATCCCCGTCAGGTAAAAGCAGTTGAGACTTACATGGAAAAGCTTGCCGAGTATGAGGAGAATCAGGAGAGAAATATAGATCTTGTTGCGGGACTTACAGGTGAAATGCTTGGAGAAGTATTTGCGTGGAAGCAGGATGAGTGGTATGATGAATTGAAAACTCTGGGAATGTATATGGGTAAGTTCATATACATGATGGATGCATATGAGGATTTGGATAAGGATGAGAAGAGTAATTCATACAATCCTCTCAGGTATTTGAAAAGTGAGCATGAGGAGAATTTTGAAACCTTGTGCAAGCTTATGATGACAAGTATGATATCTGAGTGTGCAAAATCCTTTGAGAGACTTCCGATTTTGCTTCATGCAGAGATTTTGAGAAATGTTCTATATTCAGGAGTCTGGTGTAAGTATGAATATATCCAGATAAAGAAGAAAAAGAGGTCGAATAAATGATGGATCCCTACCAGGTACTTGGTGTTTCGCGAGGTGCCTCAGACGAGGAAATAAAAAAAGCATATAGAAGTAAGAGCAGAATGTATCATCCTGATGCCAATGTCAATAACCCTAACAAAGATCAGGCAGAGGAAAAGTTCAAGCAGGTGCAGCAGGCCTACGATCAGATAATGAAGGAGAAACAGCAGGGTAGTTCCTCATATGGAGGCTCTTCCTATGGCAGCGGTGCTTATGGAAGCAATGCAAATGGAGAAGGACCTTTTGGAGGATTTTCTGGAAGATATTATTACAACAATGCAGGCAGCCAGTCTGCAGATTCTCCCAAGCTTCAGGCTGCAGCAAACTATATAAGAGCCAGAGCATATTCTCAGGCTATTAATGTTCTCAATGATATCCCATTCTCAGAGAGGCAGGGTAAGTGGTATTACTACAGTGCAATTGCAAATGAAGGTGTGGGCAACACTGCCACAGCTATTGAGCATATACAGCGTGCAGTCACATTGGAACCAAGCAATATGCAGTACCGTCAGTTTCAACAGAATTTGGAGTATGGCGGAACATGGTACTCGGATATGGGAAGAAACTATGACAGACCATATTCTGGTATGGGAAGTGTGTGTTTAAGTCTTTTGTGTATGCAGGCTATGTGTGGGCCATGTTGTTGTCTGTAAAACTTGGCATATGAACAATGTTTTTGTAAGAAACGATGAATTAAAAATAAACATAGAAAAATGGCAGACTTGCATTTATTTAGCGGGTCTGCCATTTTCGTATTATACGATAAATTACTAATTACTGAAGAGAATCTGAAATTCCATCGCCGTCTAAATCAAGTCCCTTTGCCCCGATATCAACGGTATTGAGAGTGCGTCTCTTAAGTCTTGCCATCTCAGACTCTTTGAGAAGATATGCTTTGATTTCCTTTGGATGCTTTACATGAACAAGGGAAAGCTCTGGATGTGTTATGTCTCCTGTGTAGCACACGACTGTTCCAAGACCAAACATTCTCTCCAAAAGTGAAGAGGTAAGCTTTACATCCTGAATTTTATACATATAGCAGTCATCTTCAATCTGGTTGAAAAATCCTCTTTTGCTGGTTAATAAGCTTGGAGTTACGGTATATTTTGTGAATGTCCAAGGAAGTCCAAAGAATAGAATTCTTTTGCGCTCCTCAAATATTACTGCATTCTCATCATCAATTGTTCCCATTACATTTTGTTCTTCTGTCATAACAATTCTCCTTACCATAATTATAATATTATATAAACCCCGCACATTGATTTTGTGTAGCCGCCTGCACTTTACAATTTATTTTTTTTCTACAGTAACACATAACACAATCTACTGTATCCTTTCCATAAAGCCAAGAGTTGTCGATACTTCATTTTGCCTTCTTCGATAGAAGCTGGTTCTTCAAACGTTTGACAATGACACCACAGTGTTCGTCCACTAAGCTACAACATTTCAGGTTCATCCGTGCCTGACT
>CAMFPD010000236.1 GCA_945971355.1 uncultured Lachnobacterium sp. | reverse complement strand
GAATTAGAAGCAAGAGGAATTCAGGATGGCGATACAGTAAGAATATATGGCCATGAATTTGATTATTATAAATAATAGCAGATAGGAGAACAATATGAATCTTACAAGTAAACAGAGAGCATATTTAGGAAGCCTTGCAAATACAATTGATCCAATATTCCAGATTGGAAAATCATCATTGACTCCAGAGATTATTTCTGCCATTGATGATGCAATTGAAAAAAGAGAATTAATCAAGGTTGCTGTATTAAAAAATTGTATTGATGATCCAAAAGAGATTGCAGCTGTAATTGGTGAGAGAACTCATTCCACAGTTGTAAAAGTAATTGGTAAAAAGATTATACTGTACCGTGAAGCCAGGAAAAATCCAAAAATTAAGCTTCCACAGTAGAATAGATTTGTTAAATCAATAGCAATTATGAGAATTGGAATTTTAGGCGGATCTTTTGATCCCATACACAATGGACATTTAAATATGGCTATTTCAGCATACAAGGAATTTAAACTGGACAAGGTACTTCTTATGCCAGCTGCCCATTCACCCAATAAGGATGAGAATAAAATGACTTCATTTGAGGATAGATTTGAAATGTGTAAGCTAGCTGCAAAAGGGTATGATTTTCTTGAAGTATCAGATTTCGAGAATACCTTCGAAGAGAGAAGCTACACTTATATAACCATGACAAAGCTTAAGGAAATCTATCCGGATGATGACTTATATTTTATTATGGGGGGAGATTCCCTTGATTACTTTGAAAAATGGGTACATCCGGAAATAATTGCTTCAAAATGTACGATACTAGTAATTATCCGTGAAAATTTTGAAATAAAGAGCATGGAAGACAAGATAACTTCCATCAAAAAGTTATTTCCTTGTAGAATCGAACTTGTAAATTGTGAAAAATTCAATGTATCTTCCTCTGAAATCAGGGCAATCATCAAAGAAGAAACAATTTCTTCCAACAAATTAGACACTCTGCTTTCAAAGGATGTACGAAAATATATATCAAATAAAAAATTATACTAATCGTTAAATAAAATGAGGCAATATGGACTTAATTGATATTCGCAAAAAGCTAAAGAAAAATTTGGATAAAGAAAGATATGAGCACACAAAGGGTGTAATGTACACAGCAGGCTGTCTTGCTATGGCTTATGGTTATGATGTGGACAAAGCAATGCTGGCGGGACTTTTGCATGACTGTGCTAAATGTATTCCAACTAAAGAAAAATTCGACTTGTGCGACAAACACCATATTCTTGTGAGCACAATAGAGCATGAAAATCCAGGATTACTTCATGCAAAACTCGGCGCAGTACTGGCCGAAGAGATATATAATATAAAAAATCCAGATATTTTGCATGCTATCAAGGTTCATACTACTGGTGAAGCCAATATGAATCTCCTTGACAAAATTATATTCGTAGCAGATTATATTGAACCAAAAAGATGCGAAGCACCAAGACTTGGCGAACTCAGACAGATTGCATTTCATGATTTGGACAGATGTGTTGCCGAGATATTATATGACACATTGCATTTTTTAAAAAATAAAAAAGGTGCTATTGATTCCGCAACCCAATTAACTTATGAATACTATAAGCAATTCAGAAAGGAAGCGTAATATGGAGACATTAGAATTAGTTAAAAAGGTCGCTCATGCCTTAGAAGATAAGAAAGCAGAAGATATAACAGTAATTGATATCACAGAGGTTTCAACTATTGCTGATTATTTCATCATTGCAAATGGTAACAATCCTAATCAGCTTACAGCTATGCAAGACGCAGTGGATGAGACAATGTATACAAATGGAGTACACTCAAAACAGGTTGAGGGAAATAGTAATTCAACATGGATTCTCATGGATTATCAGGATATAATCGTTCATCTGTTTTCTTCTGAGGATCGTTTGTTTTACGATCTGGAGAGAATTTGGAGAGATGGAAAAATCATTGATATTAATGAATAATTAGAGACTAGTTACTTATAATTAACAAAATAAAAGACAAGCATATACCATTTATTTGAAAAAGTTTCATAAATATATAGCTTGTCTTTTTTTATTTAAAGGGGCACCCATCAAAAAAAGCCCCCCAATGTTCAAATCAACTAAATACAAAAATTAGAAAAATCTAAACACACCAAACACCTTTCCAAGAATAGAACAATCCTCAACAATAATGGGATCCATAGTATCATTCTCAGGCTGTAATCTAATGTGACCATCTTCCTTATAGAAAGTCTTAACAGTTGCCGAATCATCTACAAGAGCAACTACCATATCACCATTCTTAGCAGTATCACACTGTTTTACAAGTATATTGTCACCATCACAAATACCTGCATTAATCATACTTTCACCCTTGACCTTAAGCATAAATGCCTGTTCATTAGGCATAAACTCAGCCGGAATAGGGAAGTAGCTATCTATATTCTCAACAGCTAAAATAGGCTCACCAGCAGCAACTCTGCCTACCATTGGCACATTAACAACCTCACGTCTGGTCAGATTAAAGTTATCATCTATAATCTCAATAGCCCTTGGCTTAGTTGGATCTCTGTGAATATATCCATTTTTCTCAAGAGTCTCAAGATGTGCATGAACCGATGATGTCGACTTGAGATTAACCGCCTCACAGATATCTCTGACCGTTGGTGGGTATCCTTTATTTAATATTTCCTGCTTCATAAACTCAAGAATCTCTTTTTGCTTATCAGATATCTTGCCGTATGCCATGTATTGTACCTCCATCTGTAATCTTATAATTATACTAACATATACAGCCACAAAAAGCAAACATATATTCGCGAATATTTGTTCGATTTTCTATTGACAAACATTTGTTCGTGTAGTATATTCTAAATGCAAACAGATGTTCGTAAACAATATTTACTAATAACGTTATGAAGTTTATTTCATAACTTCAAGCACTGATAACCATATGTATAAACAATCAAAAGAAGATTGGAGGACACAAAAGATGAGAACATACAACAATAATATTTCAGCAAGAGCAAATGAAAGCCTTACTAAAAGAGAGAAAACAGTAAAATTGCAGAAGAGAGCAATTTTAATTTCATTAGTTATGATAGTTTCACTTATTATTTTATTAGGAAGTTCAATTCATGCATTGGCCAATTCCAGTGATAACCGCCCTGTGAACAAATACTACACAAGTATTACAGTAGAGAATGGCGATACTCTTTGGGATATTGCAGATGAATATATATCTGGATATGACATTGATAAAAATGATTATATTGCTGAAGTAAGTGCACTCAACAATTTATCTAAGGATGAAATACATGCTGGACCTGTCTCTTATACACATCTGACGCTGCCGACGATATGCAGTGTGT
>CAMFPD010000235.1 GCA_945971355.1 uncultured Lachnobacterium sp. | reverse complement strand
GCTTCCATAACTACCTTTACAGCTTCATAGCAGTCTTCGTTTGGCTCAACTCTATCCCATCGTCCATTGTCAATAGGACTAAACTGATTTTCCTGGAATATTACTTCTTCGATTGTGTCAGGAAACTCATCAGACCATACACGATTTAGTACACACATAATGATTAGTGTTTTGGTTTGAGTGTTACATCCTTCAGCTTCTGCCATTGCAATCCTTGCTAGCAAATAGCTTTCCTTTGCTGACCAGTCTTTACTGTATGTAAATTCAGGATAGTAATCAACTTCAATCTCACTTGATTCCTCTTCTGTTTGAGGCTCAAATGTAACCAGATTAGACACATAAGGTGTTGTGGTCTTATTACTGTAAGATTCACTTACGCTCTTTGATGTATCTTCCTTTTCAGCAATTACTACTCTTGGCATATTGCATAACACTATAATCATTATAATAGTAATAACAATTATATGCCATATCATGTTCTTACACATTGCCCTTTCAAGGTTTCTTTGCTGAATGCGTCTTTGCTTGATATATTGTGACTTTTTCATGTTGTTCCTCCGTTCCTCTTAACACTTAAACCTTAGCTGAAAACCAGTTGTGATAGGACACTCATCACAGATGCCATACTCACATGAGATTCCTTCCTCTGAACACTTACGTAATGTCTCAATGTCCTGTCTGAATCTCTCAAGCTTTTCTGCATCTTCTTTCTGAGCTGCCAATTCCTCTTCTGCCAACTTGGCTTCTAATTCTTTTTGCTCCTGCAATTTCTTGGCCTCTGCCTGCTTCTTGCTGATAATCATCAATTGCTTCCAGTATTTCTGCATCTTATTGCGTGATTTAGCAAGTTCCCCTTTTGTTAGTGCCTTATTGGCTTTTATCTTTCTTGCAATGTCTCCCATCTCTTTGGCATCAATTTTACTGAAGCCAATGCAATTGTCCTCAATACTTTCACCTTTGTCTTTTTCTTCAGGTGTTTGATTGTCGTATACCAACACAATAGCTCTGAGTAATGCTTTGTCGTTAGTCTTTAACAAATCTTTAAGATAGGCTTCCCATTGTTTTTGACTGGTAAAGTATTCCCATGCTGCCATTTGATTTCCTCCTTTACTTTTTAGTATATTACCAGGGATTCCAGAATGACCCCAGATTGATTTTTATTTATAAGGTATATATTTCCTTACCTTAATAATTAAAATTAAATCTGGGACAATCTGGATAACTTCTGGATTATAACAGGCCTTTACGTTCAAGCCAGTCCTCAAGGTCAGCCAAGTACAGAATCAATTCCTGAATACGATTGTTTGGGATAGATACTTCACCATAGTCGTCAACTTCAGTGAATCTCTTATCAGGTACCGGAATGGTTGTGCCCTTACCAATCTTATTTGCGTAAGAACGAAGCACGTATGTAATCACACAAAATACAACCGGTATAAACAGCTCACCACCTATACCAAGGTAACCTCTTGTTGCACATACATTCTGACCTACGATATACATCAGATACGGAAGAATGAAATTCAAAATCCAAGCAAAGTTCCTAAGATTGCTTGTAATGAAATAATCAACAGCTCGTACAACATCAACGATGATTGCACCCATAATACTAAAGAATCTCTTCATGTTTATTCCTCCAATCGCTTTCTAAGCATTTCTTTGTAGTAGTTCATTTTTATATTTATCTTTTCTTCAAGACGTCTTTGAAAACCAGCAGCACTGCATCTATCGCAATGTGTGTCCTCATTTATGAAGAAGCTGTGATGCATCTCTTTACAGCACTGACAATGCTGAGACATTACATCGTTTTCTCCGTCCTGAACAGCAAACAAATGTATCGTAATAGTTGGAAATTCGCCTTTGTCCTCTTTAATGAATTGCACCTGAACATTGACAAATTCAGCTTTACTTAACACATTCGTTGAGTACCATTTCACAGCCGACATGTATGCCGATTTCATAGTATCGGCTGTGAATGATTTCTTGTAAAACTCTCTTGAGTACTTAATCATAGTCAACACCTTCCTTTGCTTTGAGTGATTCCTCTTTAGCCAGCTTATCAACCAGCTCATTGAAGGTGTTGCCGGCATGACCTTTAATCTTTATGATTTTTATGTAAATACCAAGAGACCTCGTTCTATTTCTTAAGAATGCAAGTTCTTCCCACAAGTCTCTGTTCTTCACATCATCGTTTTTAGTTGTCTTCCAATTGTTTTGCTGCCATTTATCAATCCAGCCATTATTGATTGAGTTAACAACATAAGCACTGTCAGAATACAACTCATATTCGGCATCACTTAGATTCTTACTCAGCACCTTCTTAAATGCTTCAATTACAGCTTTAAGCTCCATACGATTGTTTGTGGTCATCTTTTCATTACCACTAATCGTTGAGCATTTGCTTGCTGTATTGAAGACTGCAGCCCATCCACCTGGGCCAGGATTTTCTGAGCAAGCACCATCTGTAAAGATTCTTACTCTCAATGGTTCTTCCTCCTTAACTCCAATCTTCATCATCGTCCTCAGCATCAGCCATCTTGGCATCAGCTTGCTTTGCAAGTCGTTCTCTTTGCTTTTCCTCTTTGGTCATTGTTCTTACCGGTATGTTGCCAGACTTAACTTCAGAATACATCTTGATTGCCAGCTTAGCAAATACCTCATACAAACACATGCCATATACTGTTCCCAACCACTTATGGTCGGTTGTCGTTTTTACACCAATGGAATAAATACCAAGAATAGGCTCAAAGTACGACATGCTCATCCATTGCGGTGTGATTTCATATTTCTGAACCAGCACACGAACAAGCTTTTCAATTGCTTCAATGGGAATGTTGCTCTCATCTGAGTATTTAGAAAGTGGTTTGATTTTCCTCAACACCTTCTGAATTATCTCTTGACTTTCTTCTTTTCTGTAGTCAAGGTTTAGAATTTGTTCTGTTTTCATAGTACAGCTTGTACCTCCTTAAAACAAGTATAAGCTGGGTACATGCCTCTCACACATACCCAGCTTACGGCTATCTATTGAGGCGGATTCATATACCGACTGAACATTAAATGTCCCAGTCTTCGTCGTCCTCAGACTCAGCCTCGGCCTTCTTAGCAGCCTTAGCTTTACCACCCTTAGCAGATGCCTTAGGTGCAGCCTTCTTATCTTCCTTCTTAGGAGCCTCAGCCTCTTCATCGCCCCAGTCATCATCTTCCTCAGATTCAGCTTCAGTAGCCTCAGCCTTTGCAGCGTCATCCTTGATAAGCAGGTCAGCATAGAACTTAGCAGGCTTCTTAGGAGCTGCCTTAATCTTACGAGCCTTGCACTCCTTGAAGAGCTCCATAGCGGACTTACCTTCATAAGGATTAGCCTCAGTAGCATCATCCTCTGCCTCAGC
>CAMFPD010000234.1 GCA_945971355.1 uncultured Lachnobacterium sp. | reverse complement strand
CATCCCAAAAGCCCTCCTGCTCAAATATATTATGTAAATCTCTTATAACATATCCTTATTCCTTGTACTTTTCCATAGAATATACAATCTGCTTCTGAAAACTCAATACTTCCAATATATCCTTTATACTCTAGTAAATTACTCATCCCAAAAGCCCTCCTGCTCAAATATATTATGTAAATCTCTTATAACATATCCCTTAAGTTCTTTCTTTGGATGTGGCCTATGCAATAATATGTCACAATGTCCATCACATGTAAAACGGACACGTGAACCACTTGTTTTTCCTTTATTGTCCTGGTCATATCCATAATGTTCAAGCAAAGTAATTGCATCCAGAAATGTAATATCTTTATTCAAATTTTTGAACTTTTCTTCTATCACTTTCCATCGAGCCATATTCTTCTCCTTAATTGTATACTAATGTAATTTTATTTGCAACTATTTTTGATACCATTTTTCATATCTCATATAATTATCTTTTTAAACTGCTCTTTTCGCTCTTACCCAAACCACGGTTTACGTAATATTCATCCATGTCCCCATATAATTCCTCCTTGCATTTTCTTTATAATGTAATAAAATATAACCATCGGTTACTTATATAAATATATAACCAATGGTTACTTTTTACAAGGAGTATTTTATGAAATTCAATTATAATCGATTAACTAAGATACGAGAAAGTCTTGGGATTAATAAAGCAGAGGCTGCAAGGAGACTAAATATGTCAGCAATGGGATATGGAAGATATGAGAAAGGAGAACGCGAACCCTCTTTCCAAACTGTTAACTTTATTGCCAATACCTTTGGGACAACAACTGATTATTTATATGGAATATCAGATATCGCCTCAACAGAAACTATTACTATTTCTTCAGTAAACAATCCTGAACTTTTTCAATTAGTTTGTGCTTTGAAAAATGATTCTGACTTAACTAAAAGACTATTGGCATATGCATCAAAAATAACAACTATAAATAAATAGTGCCCCAACTTAGGGGCACTGTTTGCACATACTAATTAATTTGCGTTTTGAAAAGATAAAAGAATTAATAATCTTTGTTAATTACTTAAAATTATTAACCACACCGATAGAAATGTAGTTATCCAGAATTGCTCTTAAATCTGTCCCCTGCTCAGCTTCCCAGTTTCTTATTCCCTCAACCATATATTGGATTCTATCATCTGAAATTCTGGTTTCGTTGTATATGTCTCCATAAAACACATCAGTTGAAACACTTCTATCTCTGAGAGTTCCAGCACACTCCGACAAATCGCAGCCAGGGAAATTGACATTCCAAATCTGATTAACTCCAAGGGGCTTATCAATAAGTTCAGCCATCAATTCACGGATATATTTATCTGTTACAGAATGTCTCACATCTGCATCTTCTGAGAATGCTATTGCATGAATCCCCTGAAAAGCCCCCTCAAAAGCAGCTCCCGCAGTGGCTGAGTATTGAATATCAGAAGCCACATTATAACCGTAATTAATTCCTGAAAATACATTATCCGGTTTACCTGGAACAATATTTAAAACACCAATGCGTACACAGTCAGCTGGTGTTCCATCACATGCATAGGCATGGACACCCTCTACAGGGAAATCCACGCTCCATGCTTCTATTGGATGCCTGAGTGTAATACTATGTGACATGGCACTTCTCTGACTTTCTGGTGCAACAACCCATACCTCCCCAAATTCTTTAGCGGTTTGGGCCAGGCGGATAATTCCATCTGAATAAATTCCGTCATCATTTGTAATTAAAATTTTTCTCATAGTAAACTTCCTTCATGCATTTCACAGGGAATTATTTTGCCATTTTATTTCATAACGATGTTTACAATCTTTCCTGGCACATAAATCTCTTTGATGATATTTCCTGTGAGTTTATCTGCGATAGCATCTTTTGCTTTTGCAAGCACCTCATCCTTAGGATCAGCCTTTGCAATTGCGATTGTTCCCTTTGTCTTACCGTTAATCTGAACAGCAATTTCAACTGTATCCTCTACAGTCTTTGCCTCATCATATGTTGGCCATGACTCAAAAGCAATTGTGTCATCGTGACCCATCTTCTGCCAGATTTCCTCTCCAGCATGAGGGCAGACACATGAAAACATTTTAATAAGTCCTTCTGCGTACTCTCTTGGACATTTTCCTACCTTGTATACTTCATTGACAAAAATCATCATCTGGCTGATTGCAGTATTGTATCCAAGGGCTTCAAAATCATTTGTTACCTTTTTAACAGTCTGATGATAAATTCTCTCAAGTGGTCCTCCAACCTCATCTGTAATGTTTTCTGGCTCTGTAAAGAAATTCCATACTCGTGTTATAAATCGCTTTGCCCCCTGAACATTGTTATCATTCCATGGCTTAGAAACCTCAAGTGGTCCCATGAACATCTCGTAGAGACGAAGTGTATCTGCACCGTATTCTTCAACAACATCACTAGGATTTACAACGAATTCTGGGAATCTCTTACCCATCTTAATTCCATTTGATCCAAGAATCATTCCCTGGTGTACGAGCTTCTTGAAAGGCTCTTTTACAGGAGATAAGCCCTTGTCATAGAGGAATCTGTTCCAGATTCTTGCATACATAAGATGACCAACTGCATGCTCTGGTCCTCCTACATATAAATCTACTGGAAGCCAGTGCTTGAGAAGCTCCTGATTAGCAAACTCCTTATCATTATCAGGATCAATATATCTCATATAATACCAAGATGAACCTGCTGAACCTGGCATTGTAGATGTCTCACGTGTTCCCTTTACACCATTCTTGTCATACTGCTTCCACTCTGTAGCATTTTCAAGTGGAGCCTTACCATTGTGCCCCTTGTAGTCCTCAAGCTCCGGAAGAATAAGCGGAAGCTCCTCATCTGGAAGGAAGTAAATCTCTCCATCCTCCTTGTATACACAAGGAACTGGCTCTCCCCAATATCTCTGACGGGCAAAAATCCACTCACGGAAACGGTAATTTACAGTTCTTCTTGCTACACCCATTTTCTCAAGCTTAACTGTGATTGCTTCCTTAGCATCCTCCACAACCATTCCGTTAAACTCCTCTGAGTTCATGAGCTTGCAGCCTTTTCCAAGGTAATCGTGTTTCTCAAAAGCATGCTCTGAAACATCAGCGCCATCGATTACCTGAATCATTTCGATATTGTGAGCCTGAGCATACTCAAAGTCTCTCTGGTCATGTGTTGGAACAGCCATAACAGCTCCAGTTCCATAGCTTGCAAGTACAAAGTCACCGATGAACATACGAACTTCTTTACCATTTACCGGATTAATACACTTAAGACCCTTTAACTCGCATCCTGACTTTGTCTTGTTGAGTTCAGTACGATCCATATCACTCTTCTTAAGTGTCTCATCAATATATGCCTGAACCTCGTCACGGTTCTCAACTCTGTCCAGAAG
>CAMFPD010000233.1 GCA_945971355.1 uncultured Lachnobacterium sp. | reverse complement strand
GAGGAAATATGTGTCTCAATTTTTACATATGCAATACTAAAGAGGGCAGCCCTCGCAAGAACCACTCTCAAGCTTGAAATCAATTAAATGTCAATTTATGAGGGGAAATGTCCAAGGAATAAGTTCTTTTGAGGACTATGTTTATTAGGGCTGCCCGCACAAACTTGAAAAATTTTTCGAATGAATATATATGCTTGGCTTTAAATTGTGTTATCCCTAAGGGGCAGCCCCAAAGGTACAAATCAAAGAGGGCAGCCCCTCAACTACTCTTTGAAAGTTTTATCGCATAAAATACCAAATTTTTCAATATGTTCAATGCTAATATGTCGCAAAAGGGACATGGAGGCAGCGATGATTGACATTGTAACAAAGAATGTTAAACAAATAGGCACACCAACAGAGGAAGATAGAATTTACATATGCGATGAGGCTTATAGAAGAATCCATACAACATCCTTTGATGAGAAGAGAGTATTTGTATTTATGGGGCATACAGAAAACTACAATGGCAAGTATGCAACGTTTATCGAGGCAACAATACCTGTTGTGAATATTGAGTTTAAGCAGGGACTTCCAGTGTGGAACAATAAAACCTGGAGTAGTGTTTTTTCAGAGATAAAGCGCAAGTACGAGGAAATGATAATAGTTGGCTGGGCAGTTGACTATAAGGGGTATGCACCTAAGCTCACACCGGAATTGGAGTTTATACATAAGGAACAATTTGGTGGGGTACATCAAGTGTTCATGATGTCTGACAGCATCGAGAATGAAGAGTGCTTTTATGTAAATAAGGGGAAGCGTCTGGTACAGAAAGCAGGATTTTTCATCTATTATAAGGCAAGGGAGAAAAAGGAAAATCCCAATGTGGATATAGAGCTTCCAGAGGAGTTTGAGGGAACAGCAACGAAGGAAGCGCGTAATCACAATAATGATAATATTTTGGAGAAAGAGAGTGCTAGCGCTTATAGGGAGAGATATCGTCAAGGCAGTTATAGAGAAGTTATGAATATGAAGCCGCAGCATAAAAAGGAAAGTAAGCTTATGAATTATGCGTTGACAGCTGCGGTGGCTGCAATTGTGGTGGCATTTGGCATTACAATTATAAATGGTAGAAGCGAGGGGTATAGTAAAGTGAATTCAGTGGAAGCAGTTAACAATATGGAAGATGCAATTAACTTGATACAAAATACAGAGACAATTCCTTCTGAGGCAAATTCTGCTGAGGATACAAATGAGTCTGATTCAGCAGAAACTGTGGCTATACCAGTAGAAAATGTAGAGGGAGATATTTCAGGAAATTGATAGAATAGATGATAAATGCTATACTAAAGCATAAATATATACGCGAGAGGAAATCCACATGGCAGACAAAAAGGATTTTAGAGAAATAGAAACTAATGTTGAGGAAATAGAAGAAAAAATAATGTTGCACCGCAGAAAGCTGTTTAACAGGGTAGTTCGAATTATTTTGATTCTGGTAGCATGTGTTGCGGCAGCAGGACTATGGATGGCGCTTAGAAGTTATACCTCATATGAGATAAAGAACACAATAGAACTTGGCGATAAAAGTGCATCCAGATACAAATCGTTTTTGGGAAATATATTAGAGTACAGCAATGATGGAATTGTGTATATGGACGGAACAGGTGCGCAAATATGGAATCAAAGCTTTGAGATGGTGTCGCCACAGGTTACAATTTGTGAAAATTACGTTGCAGTGTATGACAAAAATGGAACGGATATATATTTGTTAAATGATGCTGGACTGGTAAAAAATCTGGAGACAACAATGCCAATTAGTACAGTGAGCGTGGCAAATCAAGGAACAGTTGCAGTATTGATGGTTGAGGACAAGAATTATTTCGTGAAATTATATGACAAGGGAGGCAAAGAACTGGCAGGAGGAGAGTTCTTTGGAGAGAAGGGAAACATACCTGTGGATATAGCGTTGTCGTATGATGCCCAAAAGCTTGCTGTGGATATGGTAGATATCACATCTGGAACATTGAATACAACAATATCATTTTATAATTTTGGATCAGTGGGACAGAATGAGATAGATAATAATGTGGGTACATATACATATGAGGATATTTTCATTCCAGAGATAGAATATGTATCGAAGGATAGAATGATAGCCCTTGGAAATAGTAAGTTTATGATTTTTGAGGGGGCGCAGAAGCCCAAACTCAAAAAGGAAATAGTACTTGAAAAAGAAGTGTCCAATGTGTTTTATACTAATAAATACCTTGGAACTTCATACAGCAATAATGATGAAGCTGGAACCATGCATCTGTGTGTGTATGATATGAGCGGAAATATTGTTATGGAAAATGATACTGATATGCAGTATACCAACGTAGAATTTAATTCAAATAATGAGATTTGCCTGACGAATCAGTACGAATGTGAGATTTATACAGTACATAGTATAAAGAAATTTGCTTACACATTTGATACTGCAATATACAAGATTCTTTACGAAAGTGGTGTGAATAATTACATTGTGATTCGTGAAGGAGCAATGGATGAGGTGCGTTTAAAGTGAATTGGTTGTTAATATTAGCGATTATTTTGATTGCGTGGAATGTTGTCAAAGGATATAGTCACGGAATACTACGTATGATATATTCCCTGGTAGCATGGATACTTATACTTGTGGTTGTTTCCTGGGCAACCCCGCATGTCTGCGCATATTTGGAGGAAAATACCGGCATACAGGCTAACATACAGGAAAGATGTCGGGACAAGCTAAATGAAATAGTAGAGCAAAAAGGCGAGCAGAATTCAAATACAGAAATTTTAGCAGCTATGGGAGTACAAATGCCGGAAGTTGTTGTGGACAAGCTGTTCGGCACAGACAATTTGGCGGATGGAATACTGGAAAAAACAGGTTTATATGATGTAGTGTCTGGTAAGATATCACAACTGGCCATGACGGGGATATCGTTTCTACTTGTACTGGTGGTGGCATCGATAGTTTTTGGTATAATTTTGCAATTGGTAAAAATAGTAGAAAAAATACCGGTGATACATGGTGTGAATAGAATACTCGGTGCTGTAGGTGGACTTATAAAAGGAATTGTTCTAATTTGGATAATATTTGCAATTATTGCATTAACTGGTACAAGTTCGTTAGGAACAATAGCAACTTCTTATATTTATGAGTCAGAGTTTTTGCAGTTCTTATATGAGAACAATATTATCCTAATGATTCTGATGTCCTTCTTATAATAAAAATAACCAAATAAACCAGGAAAAATTGGGGTTCGAAAGAACCCCATTAGCTATATATAGTAGAACAAAAAAATATTTGTAAAAAAATAAAAATAGTAGTTGACTTTAGTATATGCGCATGATATTATAACAAAGCTGACGCGTGAGACGCATTGATTTGGAGAGCTCCGGTCGGCAAGAAAAAATTAAAAAGTTCTTGACAAACACGAAAGAGTTTGCTAAGAT
>CAMFPD010000232.1 GCA_945971355.1 uncultured Lachnobacterium sp. | reverse complement strand
GGGCTTTTCTCTTATTTTATATAAAAGTAAATATTTGCGTGGGAATAGCCGATATAGTATAATAAACTATAAAAATGGGGGTAATATTCCATGATAGACATTCATTGCCATCTACTTTGTGGTGTTGATGATGGAGCCAAGTCTCTTGAGGAGTCTCAGGAGATGCTTAAAATAGCTACGTCACAGAATATAAATAAAATAATATTAACACCACATCGCAGGCATGGAATGTTTGCATATCCAGTAGAAGCAATTGACAGCCAGTATAAAATACTAAAAGAGTGTGGACGGAAGCTTGGTGTGGAGTTGTACCTTGGAACAGAGTATCATGTTGATTCTGACATGGTTAATAGCTTTAAATCCGGCAGATGTCATACATTGGCAGGTGGTAGATATATTCTCACAGAATATTCTCATGCCAGTGAGTATACATTTATTAAAACAATGACCAAGGAGGCTCTTCATGCAGGGTATATTCCAGTTATTGCGCATATAGAGAGGTATGAATGTGTGTTTGATGAGCCGGAGCTGGCAGGAGAGCTTCAGAATATAGGGGCTCTTGTACAGATAAATGCGGATGCGGTTCTGGGAAATGATGGGAGAGCTGTAAAAAAATTCTGTAAGAAGCTCTTGAAAAATGAATTGGTGGACATTGTGGCAAGCGATAGCCATAATACCACAACAAGAGTGAATAACATGGCAAAATGCTATGAGTATATAGCTAAGAAATATGACAGGGATTATGCTGATTTGTTATTTAACAATAATCCTGAGAAAATTATTTT
Source organism: uncultured Lachnobacterium sp. (assembly GCA_945971355.1). GTDB lineage: Bacteria > Bacillota > Clostridia > Lachnospirales > Lachnospiraceae > Roseburia. The sequence continues at coordinate 2,715 of CAMFPD010000232.1, read as the reverse complement.
AAATACCTAAATTACTGCAAATTGGTATGCCTAAAAATCGTATCTGTTGACTTAATTGGTTATGATATGGCGCACCAAATAGCTGCAAAGGGATAGAACAAAGGGGACAAGATGGACAAGCAGTACGAAATAGATAACGAGATAGAGATAGACTTAAAAAGCCTTTTGTTGGAATTGCTTGCCAGTTGGAAAATTATTTTTCTGGCTGGAGTAATTGCGGGAGGACTTGCTTACGCATACAGTAGTTTTTTAGTTGTACCACAGTATGAATCTACATCAGAGCTTTATGTTCTTTCAAAGAGCACATCTATAACAAGCCTTGCAGATATTCAGATGGGTTCATCATTAACAAACGATTACATAGTAATTGTAAAAGGAAGACCTGTGCTGGATCAGGTAATTGCAAATTTGCAATTAAACGAAACATACAAATCCCTGTATGGAAAGATATCTTTGGAGAATCCTTCAAATTCGCGTGTGCTTAAAATAACAGTGACAGATGCAGATCCAAATATAGCAAAAGCGATAGCAGATGAAGTGGCAGAAGTTGCGTCTGCGTATATTGCGGAAAAAATGGAGCAGGATCCACCTAATATTATCCAGAAAGGATATGCAGATGGTCAGCCAGTAAGCCCTAATGTTATTAAAAATACTGTGCTTGGAGCAATGGCAGGGTTCGTTTTGTCTATGGCAATTATTGTTTTAGCTAATCTGTTTAATGATACAATTGCTACCCCAGAGGATGTAGAGAAGAAGATTGGATTAAACGTACTGGGCACACTTCCTCTGGAGGAGAGCGAGGATGATGACTATATTCAAAAGAAAAGAAGAAAAAAGAGGAGAAAATAAGGCATGGAAACAGTACGCTTCGGAAAAGTAAAAGAACAAAGCTACGCCATGAAGGAATCTCTTCGAGCGTTAAAGACAAATATACAATTTTGTGGTGACGATATAAAGACAATACTAATTACCAGTGCGGTTCCTAATGAAGGAAAAAGCACAGTGTCAATGGATTTGGCCAGATCACTCACTGAATCAGGGAAAAGAGTTCTCCTTGTAGATACAGATATGAGAAAATCTGTGTTTGTAGGAAGGCTGAGAGCAAGTTCTACAAGTGGTGGCGAGATTTGTGGATTGTCCCATTATCTGTCTGGTCAGAGAAAGCTGGAGGATGTTTTGTATGGAACAGAAATTCCAAGGCTTTTTATGATATTTGCCGGACCATCGGTTCCAAACCCTACAGAGATTCTCGAGAAGAATTATTTAAATGAGTTATTGAAGTTTGCAAGAGAGCATTTTAACTATATAATAATGGATTGTGCCCCACTTGGTGCTGCCATCGATGCAGCAGTTGTGGCAAAGCACTGTGATGGAGCTATATTGGTTGTTGCTCAGAATATGGCCAGCGGTAGAATGATTTTGTCAGCCAAGAAACAGTTGGAGGTATCGGGAGTAAGAATTCTCGGTGCAGTATTGAACAAGGTGAAAGCTAAAAAGAATAGTCATGCACATGGCTATTATGGAAATTATTACGGAAGCTATTATGGTAAGGATGAAGCAGAGTGAGAAAATCAAAGTCAAATTCAGATTTTTCACAGAAACTGAATAATATAATGTTTTTTCTGGCAGGTGTTTTGGCGGTAGTACTGATTGGAGTGATTGCCATTGGTGCTAAAACAAAAGCAGAGAATGCCAGATATACACCCGTGGAGGCAGGAAATGTTACTGCTAATTCTACTGAGGCAGAGGAGAAATGGCAGGAAGGCGTTATAGAATACAATGGAAAAGAGTATAAGTATGATAACGACATAAAAGCATATCTTCTAATGGGCGTTGACAAGGACGGTGTGGTAGAAACAGCACCGGATTATATTAGCGGTGGGCAGTCGGATGCTATGTTCTTGCTGGTGGCAGATACTGTTAATGAGAATATGAATATCATCTCTATAAACAGGAACACAATGACTGGCATAGAGGTGTTTGATGAAGATGGCAACAAGATTGGAAAAATAAGAGCACAGCTTTGCTTACAGCATGGTTATGGCGATGGCAAGAAATTGAGTTGTACCAGGACCGAGGCGGCTGTTTCAGAGATTTTTGACAATATTCCAATCAGCGGATATATGTCCATTAATATGGGCGCAATTCCATATATTACAAATGCAGTAGGTGGAGTCAAGGTTACTGTACTTGATGACTTGAGTGATGCTGGAAGAGGAGTAAACCTGGTAGCCGGTGAAGAGAAAGTTCTCAATGGAAGCGAAGCCTACGTTTATGTGAGAAAACGTGATACTGATGTATTTGGAAGTGCCGACGCCAGATTGAGAAGGCAGGAGCAGTTTATCACCAGTTTTATAACTTCGTTGAATCAAAATAGTGTTGAGAGACAGAGTCAGGCTGTAGCGATTTATAATGCTGTAGCGGATTATCTGGTTACTGATGTAGATTTCGAAACTCTGGTTGGTACATTATTAGGGTATGAATTTGACGAAAGCAATATATATACAGTCCCTGGAGAGACAGTTCAGGGAAGTGAATTTGAGGAATTCTACGTGGATGAGGAGGCATTATATGATCTCATCATTCAGCTGTTCTACGAGGAGGTAGAATAATTTACTAATGATATCCAGCGTGAAAACGCTTGATATAAACCACATGTAATATTAGGGAAAGGAGGTAAAAGGACTAATGAAAAAGAAAATGGCAGGATTACTT
>CAMFPD010000231.1 GCA_945971355.1 uncultured Lachnobacterium sp. | reverse complement strand
TTAATGTACATATAATATTGTATTGTAACCATATCATCACAGATTATATGAGAGTAGTATAGCGAATTTGGTGATGATATTATACCTGATAGTTACTTAATATTATCTAATGAGAGGAAGAACACATGAAAATTGCTGTATGTGTATCTGGTGGTGGAACTAATCTTCAGGCCATCATTGATGCAATTGACAATGGTACAATTACTAATACAGAGATAGCTGTAGTAATAAGCAATAATGCAGATGCCTATGCACTTGAGAGAGCAAAGAAGGCTGGCATTGAGGGGATTTGTATTTCGCCAAAAAACTATGAGACAAGAGATGCGTTCAATGAGGATTTTTTAAAGCAGCTTAACTCATACAATGTAGATTTGGTTGTACTTGCTGGATTTTTGGTGGTTATTCCTCCACAGATGATTGCAGAGTACAGAAATAGAATTATTAACATCCATCCATCACTTATTCCATCATTTTGTGGAACAGGATATTATGGACTCAAGGTTCATGAGGGTGTTCTTTCCCGCGGTGTGAAGGTTACAGGTGCTACATGCCACTTTGTGGATGAGGGAACAGACACAGGTCCTATTATTTTGCAGAAGGCAGTTGAGGTTTGCCAGGGTGACACACCAGAGGTGCTTCAGAGAAGAGTAATGGAGCAGGCGGAGTGGATTATTATGCCTAAGGCGATTGATCTTATTGCAAATGGTAAGGTGAGCGTTGTGGATGGTAAGGTTGTTATATCCTAGACGATACTTAGTTTAGTTTTGAATTAAAATATATTTGATAGATAATAGATATCCAGGAGGACAGATAATGAAGGTCTTAGTAGTAGGTAGCGGCGGAAGAGAGCATGCAATTTGTACAGCAGTGGCAAAGAGCCCACGTGTAGATAAAATATATTGTGCACCAGGTAACGCTGGGATAGCTTCCCTTGCAGAGTGTGTTGCAATCGGGGCAATGGAATTTGATAAGCTGGTTGCATTCGCAAAGGAAAATGCAATTGATTTCACAATCATTGGAATGGATGATCCACTGGTAGGTGGAATTGTAGATGAGTTCGAGAAGGCAGGACTTAAGTGCTTTGGACCAAAGAAAAATGCTGCAATCCTTGAAGGCTCAAAGGCATTTTCTAAGGATCTCATGAAGAAATATAATATCCCTACAGCTGCATATGAGAATTTCACAGATCCAGAGGAGGCTCTTAAATATCTTGAGACAGCAAAGATGCCTATCGTATTAAAGGCTGATGGACTTGCTCTTGGCAAGGGAGTTCTTATCTGCAATACTCTTGAGGAAGCTAAGGCTGGCGTGAGAGAGATTATGGAGGATAAGAAGTTCGGAACTGCTGGAAATACTATGGTTATCGAGGAGTTTATGACAGGACGTGAGGTTTCTGTTCTTTCTTTTGTAGATGGTAAAACAATTCAGATTATGGATTCAGCTCAGGACCACAAGAGAGCAGGAGATGGTGATACAGGTCTTAACACTGGTGGAATGGGTAACTTCTCACCAAGTCCATTCTACACACCAGAGGTGGATGAGTTCTGTAAGAAGTACATCTATCAGGCTACAGTTGATGCTATGGCAGCAGAGGGAAGACCATTTACAGGAGTTATTTTCTTCGGACTTATGCTCACAGCTGATGGGCCAAAGGTGCTTGAGTATAATGCAAGATTTGGTGATCCAGAGGCTCAGGTAGTTCTTCCAAGACTTAAGAATGATATTATTGATGTTATGGAGGCATGTGTTGACGGTAAGCTTGATACCATCGACCTTCAATTTGAGGACAAGGCTACGGTATGTGTCGTTCTGGCATCAGATGGATATCCAGTGGCTTATGAAAAAGGCAAGAAGATTACAGGTTTTGAAAACTTTGATGGCAAGGATGATTATTACTGTTTCCATGCTGGAACAAAGTTTGATGAGAATGGCGATATTGTAACAAATGGAGGACGTGTCCTTGGAATCACAGCGACAGCTGATACTCTCAAGGAAGCTCGTGCTAAGGCTTATGAGGCAACTGAATGGATTCAGTTTGAAAATAAGTACATGAGACATGATATCGGAAAAGCCATTGATGAGGCTTAATATATAACAATGTAGATAAGGAGTTCTTATGAGCGGATTTTTCGGTGTAGCAGCTAAAGAAGACTGCGTATTTGATTTATTTTTTGGTGTAGATTATCACTCACATCTTGGAACAAGAAGAGGTGGAATGATTGTATACGGTGATGAAGGTGGATACAATAGAGCAATTCACAATATCTCCAACGCACCATTTAGAACAAAGTTTGACAAAGATGTCCAGGAGATGAAGGGACGTATAGGAATTGGTTGTATTTCAGATTATGAGCCACAGCCACTTTTGTTCCGTTCCCATCATGGCTCTTATGCCCTCACAACAGTTAGCAAAATCAACAACATGGATGAGTTGGTTGATGAGCTGCTAAATAAGGGATTTTCACAGTTTATGGAAATGAGCAGTGGAGAAATCAATGCAACAGAGTTAATTGCAGCCTTGATTAATCAGAAGGAGAATTTGATAGAGGGTATTCAGTATGCTCTTGATGTGGTGGATGGTTCCCTTTCGCTTCTTCTTATGACACCTGCTGGAATTTACTGCGCAAGAGATAAGTATGGTAGAACTCCTATTCAGATAGGAAAGAAGGAAGGTGCATTCTGTGCAGCTTTCGAAAGCTTTTCATACAAGAATTTAGGCTACAAGGATTACAAGGAGCTTGGTCCAGGAGAAATCTGTGTTATCACAGATTCTAACTGTGTTACACTTGTAAATCCTAATTCAGATATGAAAATTTGTACATTCCTCTGGGTTTATTATGGATATCCATCAAGCTCATACGAGGGAATAAGTGTAGAGAAAATGCGTTACAACTGTGGAGAGGCAATGGCAAGACGCGATAATGTTAAGCCGGATATTGTAGCAGGAGTACCAGATTCAGGAACAGCTCATGCAGTTGGATATTCTAACGAGTCAGGGGTTCCATTCTCCAGACCATTTATCAAGTATACACCAACCTGGCCTAGATCATTTATGCCAACTATGCAGTCACAGCGTAATCTTATTGCCAAGATGAAGCTTATTGCTGTGGAGGATTTGATTAAGGACAAGAGTCTTCTTCTCATTGATGACTCAATAGTGCGTGGAACACAGCTTCGTGAGACAACAGAATTTTTGTATGATAGTGGAGCAAAGGAGGTTCATATACGTCCGGCTTGTCCTCCTCTGTTATATGGATGTAAGTATTTAAATTTCTCACGCTCTAATTCAGAGATGGATTTAATAACAAGACGTGTAATTGCAAGACTTGAGAATGGCAATGTAACAGATGAAGTGTTGGAGGAGTATGCGGATCCAGACTCACCAAAATATGAGCAGATGGTGGAGGAAATTCGAAAAGAATTACACTTTACATCACTTAGATTTAACCGTCTTGACGATATGCTGGATGCAGTGGGAATAGATCACTGCAAGCTGTGTACATA
>CAMFPD010000230.1 GCA_945971355.1 uncultured Lachnobacterium sp. | reverse complement strand
CTGTAATTGGCACAAGAGCGCCTGCGCCACCCCAGTTTGCCAATGGTGCATATAGATTTAAGCTGGTCAATACCACACTTATAAACACCAAAATAAGACTGCACCAGGTTGATGCATCCGTGGTATTCATATCAAAGCTGTCCTTGCATATATTGACAATAAGCTGCCCCAGACAGCAAATTGCCCCTCCAAGAAGAAAAGCCTTGAACATACACATCCACAGATTATGCTTCGGCGTAACAGTCTCAACATATTCATTGTAGCTATTATTACGTTGTTGTTTTGAAATAGGCGTATTATCTTTCATAATAAGTTACCCCCTGTATTTTTTCCTAAATACAGTATGGCTTCCATTATGATAAATATGCATGAAGCCTTCTAAAAATTATCTCACACAAGCTGGCATGTATGAGCTAAACTACACAAATTCAACACCTTCATGTGATGTAGTAACCTGCCATAAGTCGGGTTCATTCTCTCCCCACTTAAACAATTCCACCATCTGCTCATCCTTGTCCTTTAGTGCCTCATAGGTGCTTACCATTTTGATAAGGTACTCCTCCTTCTCATCCTTGGGCGAGAGTGAATCCAGACATCCGAGAATTGTTTCATGCATAGTTTCCGGCTCCATGTCACTGGACACTGGTGCTCCCATAAGTTTTTTCATAAGTCCTGCCAGATAGTAGAATTCATAGTTTCCTATCATGACTGAGCTTTGTCTTAAGCATTTTAAAATAACGCTCTGCCTTGCTATCGATGTTACCATTATTGTACTCACTTCTTCCTAAATAGTTATTTACATAATAGCATACCCAAGCAAAAAATAGTATATGCATCCTACCACCTTTCCTATAGCCATAGAAAAAATAACAAGTTTTAGCCCTTTGTTCAGATTAAATCTTCTGAATAATATGGGAAAAGTGTGAAGAATTTCTGCCAATGCTACAGAAATACATCCCACAAAAACTCCTGTACTTATTCCGTACAAAATCATAACAGCATGTCCAAGCACATCCATATATTGAAAATTGCTGTTATAAACTATCACCTCAAAAGTGGATGAGATATTTCCTAACACCACACCCAGCACAATTACATTCTCTATTAAAACAACGTCTTTTATTTCCATCCTTCCCATTATCCTTGGTACAACCCCAATAACCAGAATAAAAGCGAATGTTCCTGCCGACACACCAACCCCGGCAAGGAAAGCAACAACCGCCGCCAACACATGATAAATCATTTCCTCTTACCTCCGGTTATATACTCTTTCTCCATTGTTGAGTCAATTATAGTCTCATAGGTATCCTTTCTGTGCTTATTCATTTCCACCTCAATAGGTGTCACATCATCCGATAATTTTTTGTTTCCTATATGATTGAAAAAAGCCACTATTCCTACAGCTAATCCGATACTATAAAACAACTCAAGCTCACTAAACACGGGTTTTTCCTTTCCCAGTATCTGAGAGTAAAAATGTTCAAAAACACCTGTGATTGATATATCATTATTGAAGGCCATAATCGTAAATGCCGAACCAAAAAATACCAAAACACAAACCATTACAATCTTTGCTGCATTTTTCCATCCTGTTCCGCCAATTTTACTTGTGTATTCCACCACAAACTCTGACTCACCAAGACTTATAACTGTTACATCTGGAAAAACCTCAGATATTTTGTCAATAACATCCAATATCGAAAAAACTTTTTTATAGGTTCTCTTTTCTTCCCTTGGTTTAAATTCATACAAGGTAATATTATTAATCCTATCCATATAGGTTTTATCCTTGCACCAAACCTGACATATATCAGCCACTTTCACCTCTATGACATTTATTTCCTTCTGCTGCTGAGCCTTCAGATACACTACTACCTTTTCCATTCTTCACTTTCCCTGTTCTTTCAATATTTTGGATTTAACCAATGTTAAAATTATGTCCTAAATACTTAATTTTATTACATAATTTCATTGACACTATGACAAAATGATTATAAATTGAGTATTGGAAAATTATTATTCGATTACTATTATGGAGAAGAATATGGCATACACGAAGGAAATTCTTACACTTGCCGTGGAAATAGGCGATACTATGCTCAGAAATGGAGCAGAAATATATAGAGTTGAAGACACTGTTGAACGAATTTTATATGCATATGATGTGGAGGAATTCGATGTATATGTGCTGTCTAATGGTATTTTTGCCAGCGCAAACGAAAATCGCGAGGATTCCTGCAGTATAGTTCGTCACGTCCCTCTTGGATCTGTTAATCTGGGAAAAGTGGCTGCATTAAACCAGCTTACAAGAGACATTTGTTTCCACAAATGTTCCCTTATTGATGCATGGGACAGGCTGGAAGACTGCCAGAACATCCCAAATTTTCCAAACTGGATGCTTGTTCTGTCATGCGGTCTCGGAAGCGGATGCTTCTGTTATCTATTCGGAGGAACCTTACTTGATTCAATTTTTGCATTTTTTATTGGGATTTTGGAGCAGTTCCTACTTTTTTCTACAAAAAAAAGGAAGGTTTCAAGAATTCTCACAAACATTTTTGCCAGTCTGTTTGTAACCGTACTGGCAATTCTCATCGCAAATACAGGACTTGACGTACATCAGGACAAAATCATCATCGGTGCTATCATGCCCCTTGTCCCTGGAATTGCGTTTACAACCTCAATACGAGATATATACAATGGCGACTACCTGTCCGGCACAATCCATCTGCTGGATGCCATAATTACAGCTATATGTGTGGCTGTAGGTGCCTGTCTGCCATACGTTGCTATAAACTATCTTGGAGGTATTTAGTATGGAGTTTATTATACAATTTATAGTTGCTGTATTTGCAACTCTTGCCTTTGCAATATTATTTTCAGCCCCAAGAAGCCAGCTTTGGTTCTGTGGTTTTACCGGTGCTTTGGGCTGGATTGTTTACTATATTTTAGTTGCCAATGAATTCAGCGTTGTCTTTGCCTCTTTTGTTGCAACCCTGGTTCTGACACTTGTAGCCAGAATTCTGGCTGTCACCAGAAGAACGCCTGTCACTGTTTTTCTTTTGACTGGAATTTTCCCATTGGTACCTGGTGCGGGAATCTACTACACTGCCTATTACCTTTTCAATGGGGACACAACCATGTCATCATTAAAAGGGATCGAAACTTTCGAGGTTGCCGGAGCCATCGTCCTTGGCATCATCTTTGGGTTCGCCATTCCTCAGAAGCTCTTCCACAAGATTGGGGCCTTGATGCATATCGAGCCGTAATCTGTGCACTTTTCCTTGTTTTTCGGGGCACCTATGGTGCCCTTTTTTAATTTTCTTAAGAGCATAAATACCTGCATATGCCACAGAAAAAATCGTAGAGTAAAGCCTTAGATTTGTGAGATGTCATATTTTGCCTTCAGGGAAGGTGTACTTCAACCGCTTTGACAATGACGCCACAGTGTCCGTCCACTAAGTACAACTCAGAACCCTCCTAGCCTGACTAAGTGCGCTACTCGAGAT
>CAMFPD010000229.1 GCA_945971355.1 uncultured Lachnobacterium sp. | reverse complement strand
ATCATATTCCTCATTGCATTATAATCTGCCTTTAATGCATCAAGTACACCATCACTTGGCATAAGCTCAATACTATTTAATGTTGCTGTCTCATAATGTGCACCTTTTGCGTAATAGAATTTCTGCTTAAATGTAACATCCTTTTCAAGCAATTCTTTTCTTGCAAAAGCACTTTCTTTCACCCAGGAATTACCTAGATTATAAACATCATATAAATGTCTTGCATATCTTGCTGGTAACACTTTTCCTTCTGGAAAATTTGCTATTTTATGTAATATGGTTAGTTTCTCCCAAAATGTACGCTCTACATCAATGGTCAAAACACTTGTCTCTTTCTGTGTAAATACATCCGGATATTTCTCAGCTGCAAAAGGACTTACTACAGTCTCATGTGATGGCATCCATTCAGCTAATGGACCTATTTCCAATCTTACGCAGGAACGAAGGTATTCACTCTCAAAAATCTGTGGATAATAGAAATTAACAACCATTTCGTCTTCTGAATCAACGGATACCCACTCTCCTACCCCTAACTCCTCTTCAAGTTCTTTATTGAGTTTTGGAACAAATTCATTTTCATAAAACCTTGCCGCCTCTGCATTAATTTGCTTATTGAATTGATCCTGCTTTGTTTTTGACCTTTCACTCCAAGGATTTCCCTCATCAGTAATTATTTTTCTCCAATCCAAAATTAGATCGATATCTTCTGAAAATCTCTCTATTACATGATATGATTTCGAAAGACTCGTTCCACCCTTAAATACAAACGCTTTTTTATATTGGCAATCATGGAAAAGGTGGTCTAGCATAAAGCATACCCAAAAGTCTTTTTCCACTACATTAGGTAGCATTCCCATTTTTATTGCCGTTGCCTGAAATAGTTCAGTCCTATCTTTTACTGGTAACTTTGCAACTTCTCTCATATTATTCTAAACACACCCTTCTAATTACTTCGTATATCCACTCACTTACGCCAGTTGCCTCTTCAAGAAGCTGTTTCCTTTTATCCTCAGGAAGTCTATTCTTCAAGTTGTTAATAACACCTTCATCAATTCGCTCTTTCCCAAGTGTTTTTATAGCCTCTACTACCAGTGTTGTTGACTCTGACATAAATGAAATCTGACGGTTGGCTCTATGCTTAAATTCGATATTAACATTATCCCATGCAAATTTTCTATATGGACCATCACTTATATAGGACCATACAACAGGAACCTGCGTTGACAATCCCAGTTTATTTAACGCTACATCTCCACATGGTGCTATTGTCCAATGATATCCTCTTGCAATTGCATAGGCTACTTTTTCCGGATTAGCAGGAACATATTCCTTAAGTAAATTGCTATATACAGGTTTTTCGTAAACTCCATTGATAATTCTTCGAATTGCTTTCTCTTCTACTTGTCTACCCAAACATTTTCGTATTGTTGTAATTGTTGCAATATCAGTAAAATCTGATGTCACAAATACTGCGCCATCTTCGGCATCTAATATTCTCTTTTTTATTTCTGCATAAATTCCACTTGCCATAACAACACGCTCCTTAAATTCGTCACGATTATTATATATTTTTCGTGACAAAAAATCAATTCTTTTTTTTGCATCCCCTTATATATACAGCTTCCGAAACTGCGCCGGTGTCATCCCTGTAAGTTTCTTGAACATGACGATAAAATGGCTGGCATCTGAGTACCCCACATCAGATGCTATATCCTGCACCTTACGCCTGCTGTTTATAAGCAGTAACTCCTTGGCTTTATTTATGCGGTAGTTGGTCAGGTACTCATACACTGAGCAGTTCATAAACTCCGTAAAAACACGCGATAGATATTGCTGCGATACAAATACACCATCAGCAAGCTCCTTGGCACTGATATCGTCCATGTAGCTTTCTTCTATAGCATCTATAACAGGCTTTATAAAACGTACATAGCTTTGGTCATCATTATCGTGTGTGTGATTAGACTGGTCTGAGAGCAAAAGCATAATGCCATAACAGTCAAGTGAGAGCATTTGCGTATCACTGGAGCATTCCTTAAAGTCTTCTACAGCCTTGTTAATCGCTTCCGACACCTCCATCCCCTTATTCTCATCAATCAGCCGGTATTCCTTTTCATCAAACATTTCCCTGAAGGCTGCCGCCATTGTCCCTGTAAAAGTGGCAAACTCTGTTTTCCAGGGCAGGCTATTGCCGGATGAGATGTTTTTATTGTGATAGGAGTGTGGCACGTTTGGAGCAATGAGAATCCCCTGCCCCTTTTGCAGCTCAATCGTATGACTGTTTGACAAAATATTGTCTGAAACAGCCTGATTTCTGCTGTATACAGTTACCTCGCCCACGCCCTCCTTCGTCTGTAAATAATGGTACAGCGGATACCCCTCCGGGCGCGTCACGCTTTCCTGCTCCCATTCATTACCGACAGAGTCGAATTGAAACGGTTCTCTTGCGAAATTGCTTCCAAAATAAATAGGCATGCTTTCTCCTTTCAAAAACGGTTTAGTTTCAGAATGTTATATAATTTGGTTTATGATGTTATACTATTTTCCGTAAATCTATTATATGATTAGTGCATAAGGAAACACATTTATAGTTTAAGAATATCATAATATTGGGGTTAATACCATAACGGAGGTAAAAAATGCAGTCAAAATTCAAAAGAATCCTTTTTGGAGGAGATTACAATCCAAATCAGTGGCCTAAGAAGGTCTGGAAGCAGGACATGGCATACTTTAAGGATGCCCATATCAACAGTGCCACAATCAACGTTTTTTCATGGGCTAAAATACAGCCGTCTGAGAATGAGTATAATTTCACAGAGCTTGACGAAATAGTTGATATGCTCTCAAATGAAAACTACGACATCGTCATGGCAACATCCACAGCGGCACTGCCTGCATGGATGGTCAAGAAATATCCTGAGACAATGAGCACCGACTACGAGGGACGCCAGCATAAATTTGGAGCCAGACACAATTTCTGTCCGAACTCCCTGGTATATCAGAAGTACGCAAAGGCTCTTGCGACAGAGCTTGCAAAACGCTATAGCGGCAATAAAAATATTTCTGTATGGCACATCAATAACGAGTACGGCGGATACTGTTACTGTGACAACTGTCAGAAGCAGTTTCGTGTATGGCTCAAGGATAAGTACAAGACTCTTGATGCCGTAAACGATGCCTGGAACACAGAGTTTTGGGGACACACCTTCTATGACTGGGATGAGATAGTCGTACCTAATGAGCTCAGCGAGGAGGCCTGGGGTGGCATGACAAGCTTTGCCGGAATATCAACAGACTACAGGCGTTTTTACTCTGACAGCATGCTGAACTGCTATAAGCTGGAGCGCGATGCAGTCAAAGCTATCATTCCCGATGCACTTGTCACAACAAACCTGATGGGTACCTTCAAGGGTCTTGACTATTTCAAGTGGGCTAAGGAGATGGATATCGTGTCGTGGGATAATTACCCTGCATACGACACACCATGGAGCATGGTTGCGATGACTC
>CAMFPD010000228.1 GCA_945971355.1 uncultured Lachnobacterium sp. | reverse complement strand
AGATAACAACAGAGCCAACATGTTATTCGAATGGAGTAAAGACGTATACATGTAGTGTATGTGGAAAGACGAAAGATGAATCAGTTTCAAAATTAGAAGCAATTAGTATATATAGATTGTACAATCCAGATAACGGAGAGCACATGTACACTCCTGATGCAAATGAGGTGTCAGTATTGACTTCGACTTATGGTTGGGTTGATGAAGGGATTGGGTGGAATGCTCCTGAAACGGGAACTCCTGTATATAGATTGTATAATTCAGGATTATGTAATCATTTATATACAACAGATTTGAATGAAGGACAGACACTTGTCTCAATTGATCCAGAAAACTGGCATTGGGATAATAACGGTCAGCCATTATTCTACTCAGGTGGAGATAAGCCAATCTACAGATTATATGCAGCGGAATTAAATGGTATGCACCACTTAACAACAGATGCAAATGAGTATACAGTACTTCCAACTATTTCAGGATATGTGCAAGAAGGAATATCGTTCTATTCTGTCCAATAGTAAAGTTTGTTAGAAAGCATATAATTAGAAATGATATTAAGGGAATTACTCAAAAATGGGTGGTTCCTTTTTCTTAATAAAAGAGGTTGACAAAGTATAACCAATATGTTATTCTATACCTAGGTTTACAAAATATAACCAACGAAGGAGAACTTTATATGAATAGCTTTAAGTATATAAGAACAAAAATCTTAGATAAAACTATGGATGAACTTGCTGATTTGTTAAACGTTTCTAAGCAATCCATTTATATGTGGGAAAGTGGAAAAAAGAAAATTCCTGAAAAGAGATTAGAAGAATTATCTTCATTAACTGGGATTCCAGCTAATTACTTTCAAAAAGAACTAACAGAACTAGATAAAAACGTTATTGAGCGAAGTTATTTGGATAGCCCTTTAGTGTGTGATCTTAGTCCATATGCAGACAGCTATCGCGAAATGCTAGATACCCAGAGAGACGAACTAGTGACAATGGATAAAATAAAAAAAGTTATTAGTAATATCACAGATAATGAAAATCCAGATGAATATAACTATCAGTATAAAAATAATGTTGAACTGTTTGACAGGTTTACAAATATAGTTGAATCTGGGGCATTTGATAAAAGAACACTATTCGAGATTCTTAGAGGGTTGGAATTATGCTTTTTCGATTTAGCGAAGAAATATGAAATCTGGGGAGAATCAAACAGTATGAAATCGTCATCTATCGAGGACACCAGAGAACTTACACAGAAAATTCACAAGGTTGTTTCTGAACATATTGCTGAAGAAAAACAAAAAAATGAAGATGCTATTCAATGGGTAAAAGATAATTTTTCGGATTAGACCAAACAAGAAACTATTTGGAAAAATAAAAGTCGATGCTACCAACACCGACTTTAGATATGAGTGCTACCAACACTCGAATTTTGATTTGCACGATAATACCGTGATTTTGTCAAAATCATTATACGGTTACAATCGTATCAAGTCAATGGGTATTTCACCCAAAAAATCCCCAAATAATAAATCAACAACAGGGAGGATGTGATGAAATGAAACAAAGGTAAAAAGTGACTGCAGAAGCAACAAAATCAAACTATGTACAACTAAATATAGGCGCACTGTATTATTTTTTACCTAATTTCAATGCTAGCATGAAAACTGTTGAAGATTCGATGGTTTATTTGTCGTGCGGAAATGAGGTGTACAATAAGCATTTTGTAACATGGAGAATAAGCAAAAATATATAAGGAGGATTAAATGGATGGAAATTTAATTGACAATAAAGCACTTATAGATAAATTGGTGCTTTACAATATATCAATTCTTGATGTGAAGAGTCTTGAAAATTTAATAAGAGAAGGACTAGTAACGATTACTAATTCAGAACTTAAATACATAACGTATGAGGGGCAGGAGTTTAGTACTTTGAAAATTATTGACAATGAGTTTGGTAAATTATCGGCAGGGGCAAAAGTAATACAAGGGAATAAAGTGATTTATACAATCCTTGAACTGAATGTCAAGGGTGTATATGGAAATCTGATTTGTAAGAATGTAGATGAATACATTAGTTATATTCTTGAAGTCGAGGAGTTAATAGCACAAAAATATGGAGTCGTATTGTCTACAGCTAATGCCAAGATAAAGCAAATTGAGATAAATAGAACATTCAAGCTTGAGAGTTCGTTCAATAACTATCACAGAGCCATAAATGTGATAATGCATAATTTACCGAAGCGATATTGTAGGCAAGCTACTTATCAAACAGTTGAAGGAAGTGTTCCGAGATATGAAACATATTATGCAACAACGAAGAGAAGCAGTAATACAAACCATTACACAATGGTTAAAATGTATGATAAGACCAAAGCACTTGCAAATACAGTTTTTCTCGACGAATCCTATATGCGTATAGAATATACGATTTGTGGAGCGGAGAAGATACGACAGGCATTTGGTACAAATGAGCTTGCACTAGTGACGGATGATGAAATCAACAGCTGGTTCAATCGTCAGGTTAGTGTGATGATAGTCGAGCCAGTGAAGAAGTGGAAGGCTCAAAGAGATAAGAAAATTTTGAGATTGATGAAGAATCAACGTAAGAATGACATAAAGCACTGGCAGGTAAATGTACTTCGATTGTTAGCTAGTGAGGAAATCGAAACTAATACAGTTGTTGTGTTAGGAATTGATGAACTTTGTAGTTTGGTTAACAAATTGGATATTAGTTCTAAGCGCAAGCGTGACGTGAAAAAGAACATTAGAAATCAAGCTATGAAGTATGAACCTTGTTTTTGTAACGAGGATGACAAGAAGCTGGATGAACTTCTTTGTAAGTTAACAGCTGTAGCAACAGAGTAGCTATGCGAAATGATACCTTAGAAAATTTGAAAGTTACTTGATAACAATCGTGCTACAAACAATACAAAATAATATACAGTTCGCTTCAATACTCCATATAAAATAGTCAAAATTAATGGTTTCAAGAGGGGGTATTGAGTGTGCTGATATTCGGAATATAAAGTGATTTGTAGATGGTCATATTCTTGATGATGTGAGAATTGTTGATCAGGTCTATAAGACATGATTTCAAAATGTGATACAAGAAAAAACAGGCTGAAATGCAGGAGGTAAAGCAAACTCATGAATGGATGAAAGCAACACGTTATTAAACGGCAATTTGCTGCAGAATACAAGGAGGATAAGACATGAGAAATATAGAAGTTCCTATTTGGGAAAAATATGCTTTAACAATAGATGAAGCGGCAGAATACACAGGAATAGGGGTAAACAAACTTAGAAGAATTACCAATAATGAAGATTGCCCTTTTACTATCTGGAATGGTAACAAGAGAATGATTAAACGACAGGCATTTATAAACTACCTCGATAAACAATATTCTATCTAAATTAATAGAGGCACTATTTCACACCGAGCCTTAAATATGTTATAATATATATGTCTAAGGCTCCTGAATAAGGAGATTAATATGAAGAGAAAAGATAATAC
>CAMFPD010000227.1 GCA_945971355.1 uncultured Lachnobacterium sp. | reverse complement strand
TATTTCCAAGGTCTATCCTTGGCAAGCCATCCATTTTGCTCCCAGTATTCCTTCTCCACAGGTGATGAACCCCAACCATTTTTCTGCATCATACCCATCATGTTAAACATGAACTTAGTCTTGATACCTACATGTGGTTTCTTAGAAGAGCTTAATTTTGCAGCAATTCTATCCGTTTCCTTCTCAATCTTTGCCTTCTTTTTAGGAGCTACCCCCTCCCAATTCATTGCCTGAACTGCCAGTCCATACTTTGTGATGGATGGAATTCCCATATTAAACAGAGAATCCTCAACATCCTTCATTGCGTGTTTAGTTGATGATCCTGCTGCTGTGGATACAATCACAGCACGCTTGCTAAACATACATTTTTTCGGTCTGTGTGGCATCCAGTAATCAAAAGTCATATCAAAAAAGGATTTTAATGGTGCTGATATATGCATACAATATGTAGGTGTTGTAACTACAAGTAAATCGGCTTCCTCAACTGCATCCATAATTACTTTTTTCTCTTCATAATACGGGCATGCTGTCTGATCCTCTACACACTTGTAGCACCCTGCACAAAAATGATTGAGAGCCTTGGGAAAGAAAAACTCCTTAACCTCATTTTCTCCACTAACCTTGTCCACAATCATACGTCCGATATGATATGTACTCCCTTTGTGGTTCTGTCCATTAAGCATAACTATTTTCATTTTCATACTCCCTCAACACTTCTTCTATCACATCTCGTGGATTTTTTCCTTTGTCCGCAAACCAAAGCTTATCTAGTAAATCATACACATTGGACAAAATACTATATACATTCATATAATTACTCTTTCCGCCATAACTCTCTAAATATCTTCGAATACTTTTTTCAACTTATTTTACCGCTGGATTCACATGTACCATAATATGTTTAACCTTTGGAAAATTTTTCTCTATATTATCATGTACGGTCTCTGCAATTTTATGGGCCTCCTGCAAAGTGTAGGAGCCATCCACCTGAATCTCCACATCCACATATATTTTGTTTCCAAAAATACGTGTTTGAAGTAAATCAACACCCATTACATCTTCATTTTCAATAACACATTCAAATATGTCTTTTTCTGTCTCCTCGTCACAGGAATGGTCTACCATCTTATCAATTGAATCCTTGAAAATGTCATATGCTGCTTTCACAATAAATAAGAAAATCATTAAGCTTGCAATTGAATCCATAACAGGAAATCCCATTCTTGCTCCAGCAATTCCTACCAATGCTCCAATTGAAGAAAATGCATCTGAACGATGGTGCCATGCATCCGCCATTAAAGCACTTGAATCGATTCGCTTTGCATTGATTCTTGTGTACCAGTACATTCCCTCTTTACTTACAATTGAAATAATCGCTGCTACAAGAGCTAACATTCCTGGCACCTGCAAGTCATTATAATTTCCCTGCACGATGTTTCCCAAAGCCTCAGCTCCAATTCCAAGTCCTGTAATAAACAGAACCATTGCTAAAACAATTGCGGCTACACATTCCAATCGTTCGTGTCCGTATGGATGTTCCTTGTCAGGCTCTTTCGACGCCAGCTTAATTCCAATCATCACCACAAATGTGCTGAACACGTCGGAAGCTGAGTGTACTGCATCACTAATCATAGCACTTGAATGAGCTACAATTCCAGCAATAAGCTTAAGTACAGACAATACCAGGTTACCAATGATTGTAGTAACAGATACCTTTTTCGCCACCCTCTGAAAGTTCTCTTCCTCTGTAAATTTGTTACATTCCATTGTTTTGTTGTTTTCCATATCAGTTACCTCCAATTTTTAAGATAGCTCTATGGCACCAAATATTTGTGGGAATTTTTATGAACTGCTTTCAAAAAATGTATAAAAAAACACCCACGAAATCAGTATTAGCAACTACTGTCCCGTGGATGATATATTCCACTGCCACACTCGTGACCCGACTCCATGACAAGTGTCACGGTCTGCTCAGTTTGTACTGTAGATTTATATGCAGTGCAAAGAGTTTTATGTAGTCTAACATAATCTTCATATTTTTGTCAAGATGCACAATTTTCATTAAATAAACAACATAAAACTAGTCGGATTTACGCATTTAGTTTAGCATACACATATGTATCTTTCCATATAGGATTTCCATTTTCATCTCTCTTAAAAAATACATTTTGTTTGAAGTGAGCCTCTCGCTCAAGTCCAACCTTTTCCAAAAGTTTCCATGAGCACGTATTACGAGGATCACACTCTGCAAATATTCTATGTAATCCCCCATGAAACGCATTATCTATAACAGCGCTAAGTGCCTCTGATGCATAACCTCTTCTCTGATAATTCTTATTAACAATATAACCTACTTCTCGAGCTTCAAAATCCCTTTTTCCATAATATATATTTCCAATAATTTTTCCAGTTTCCTTTAACTCGATAGCATAGAATTCGTCTGAACCCACGCGGTATTTCAGATGTTCTCTGCCATTTTCGTATGTTATACCTGGATATCCTTCAAACTCATCGTCTCTAAGCTGTGACAGATACTCGTATAAATCATCATAGTCCGTTTCCTTGAAGCCCCTTAGTATTAATCTTTCTGTTATTATCTCTTTCATTATTTTGTTTCCCTTTTAATCTCCATCCTATAAATATAGCATTCTAATTGCACTTCTATTTACATAACACAGCTCGTTTCTATTCATATTCATTGCCACTGATTACATATGTAACATCGCAATGGCCTCTCCCACAGATATGCACTCTGCGAATCTCTCTGGCCACATCATCTCATTGTAGTATCTGTATGTTGTTTCCTTATCCATATAATCGTTGTCAAAGGTTGAATTTGCATCCTTTGGAACGATGACTTTATATCCTCTCTCAAATGCAGATTTGACAGTGGCATCTATACAAAAATTGGTCTGAAGTCCTACAAGCATAAGTGTATCCTCATTCTGTTCCTTCAGATAAGCCTCAAATTCTTTGTTTCCAAAACAGCTGTTTATATCTTTCACATACACCTTCTCATCTGGTCGTGGAGCAACCTGCGAAGCAATCTCAAAATCTTCATCTCCAATTGAAAATCCTGTCCCAGGACCATCATCATGCTGAAAATAAATTACTTCCACATTATTTTTCCTTGCCACATCAATGAGTTTCACTGTGTTTTCTACAAATACATCAAAATTATATAGTCTCTCGTCTGTTATTCCCTTTTGTACATCAATAACGATTAATCTCATGTCTCTCCACTCACTTCATATTAGTTTAATTCAGTTACACACGATTTTTTTCGATCCACTTAATTGAAAAATCAACTATTTCCCTCTGACTCATAAGTCTGATATCCGCATCCCCTATTTTTCCAAATGAAACAGGCATTTCTTTCTCGAAAGCCTCCCCTATTTCCTCGAAGTCCTCTCCATCTACAAACAAGGTTGTGTATGCCTTCCATACTCTCTTGCCATTTTCCATTATTGCACTGTGCTCTACACAATCATGCTTTCCTGGATACTCAGCTCTGGCATCTGC
>CAMFPD010000226.1 GCA_945971355.1 uncultured Lachnobacterium sp. | reverse complement strand
ATTGCAATAATTATGAAAATAGCAATAATTGATATTGCACTTACCCTGGCAAAGTCAGTATCTGTAATCTCTATAAGATCCTTTGTACATGGCGCCTCACCAATTACCATTGCAGTGTCATCATAAGCCTTCACTATTTCATTCAGCTTATCTATCTGTGCGTTTACCTCGTCAGATGCAGTTGCATACTCTGATGCCACAAGCATCATCTGATAATCACCATTTTTCATAATCTCTTTTATGTCATCTGGCACTACCTCTTCTGGAATTCCAGGTCCAATGAGAGAATCAAGAGATGCTGCAAACTTAACTCCGTCTACCTCTTTAATCTCATTAATCATGTTCATGCTGTCTTTTGAAGAAAGTGTGCTCTTTGCAATTATTATATGAGTTGCTCCCATACTGTACTGTTCATCAAGCTTATCATTGGCCTGCTTTGATGACAGTGTATTTGGAAGTGTTCCAGCCAAATCATAGTAAACACTTGTGTGAGTGTATCCATAAAGTGCAGGTCCAAGGATTACTAGAAAGGCAATTATGAATACCACAAAATGATTTGTTACCCAATTTGCTATTTTTCCTAAGTCTGGAATAAGAACCTTGTGCTTTGTCTTTTCCAGTGCCTTATCAAATACAAGTATCATAGATGGTAATATTGTTACACATCCGATAACACCAAACACAACTCCCTTTGCCATTACTACACCAAGGTCAAGTCCAAGGGTAAAGCTCATAAAGCATAGAGCGATAAATCCAGCCACTGTGGTTATTGAACTGCCAACCACAGATGTTACAGTGTTTGATATAGCGTGAGCCATGGCACGATTTTTATCACCTGGATATCTGTCCTGATTTTCCTGATAACTATGCCACAGGAAAATTGAATAGTCCATTGTAACAGCAAGCTGCAATACTGCTGCAAGCGCCTGTGTAACATATGAGATTTCTCCCTGAATGAAGTTTGTTCCAAGGTTATATACAATTGCCATTCCAATACTTGCAAGGAACAAAATAGGAACTAATGCAGAATCCATAGTCAGGGATAACACTATCAGCGAAAGTAATACCGCAATTGCCACATAAATAGGTGTTTCTTTCTCTGACAAATGTTTAATGTCATTTATAACCGATGCCATTCCACTTATGTAGCATTTATCTCCTACCAGCTTTGTCATCTCATCAATGGCTCCCATTGTCTCATCGGATGCCATGGAGTCATCGTATAATACAGCCATAAGCTGGCTGTCAGAATCTTCATTGTTAAAAAACTCATATACATCATCTGGTAAAATCTCTGCCGGAATCGTGAAGTCTGCAACAGTTCCATACCAGACCACCTTCTTAACATGGTCTATTGCATCAATGTCATTTGCCAGAACATCCACATCCTTATTATCCATTCCCTCAACTATCAGGAATGAAAATGCTCCTGTTCCAAATTCATCCAGCAGAATATCCTGGCCTTCCATTGTTTCAATATCTCCTGGAAGATAAGACAGGATATCATAGTTAACTCTTGTGTTAAAATAACTGATTCCAGAAGGTATTAGTAGCAATACCGCCAGAATCAGAATTGGGATTCTATATTTTACAACCCCTTTTCCGAATTTTATCATTCTGTTCACTCTCCTTCTTTTTCTTAGGATGAGTATAAAAAAAAGAATTGAATAACAAAATATTCAATCCTTCCAAAATGTTGTATGTGATATACAAATCAGACGAAATGTATATCCTCAATAACAAAACATATTTTTTGTATAGCTGTATTACTACAATTCTTCCATAACATCAAACAGCGAGTGAGAGATAATATAATCATATGCCTCGGCCATTTCCCTTGGCGGCAATACGTAGCCACTAGATATCCACTCCTCCACTGCAAAACACATTGACTGCGCATAGTACGTAGCAATAATATCCACTGTAAGCCATTTATGAGTAGGCTCCTTGTCTCCCTTCATCTCAGTAAAAATCTTTACCAACATTTCCTTTGCACATTTGATTGCAATCTCATGAAAGGTAATAACCCCTTCCATTTTGACGGCTTTACTGTAAAAGGCTTTGTCTTTTTCAATATTTGTAAACATGAGAACCATTGCCTCAGTAACCATTCCTGCATGTATAAGTGGATACATAGGTTGTAAAAGCTCCGTTGTAATAACCCACTCCATCAATTCATATTTGTCCTGAAAATGATTGTAAAAAGTAGGACGAATTACACCAGCTTTATCCGTTATCTCTTTTATTGTAATCTTCTCAATTGGTCTTGTCTGAGAAAGCTCTTTTAAGCTTTCTGCAAGCACTACATCAATCGCATTCTTACCCTGTACAGTCATAAAATCCTTACCTTTTTATGCTTTACTCATCAAATTCCATTGTCACAAAGAATCCCTTTTCAGTCTCTCTTACGTCCACAACTACCCCTTCTCTGGATTTCAGCCTCTGACTCACCTCATAATTGCCTGACATAGCAATAGCATGCTCGATGGTATAATAATATGACGTAGGAAGCTTTCCCTCTGTAACCTTCAGGTGATCCCCAGGCTTGGTAAGTCCCGGTCTCTCCATCTTAAATTCCATCTGCCTCATACTATAGTCTATTCTCCCTCATTAAACTCCACATCAATTGTTTCTTTATGTCTATATACAGACTCAGCTCTTGAAGTCGAGAGAGCAATCCAGATATTCGAAACTCCATTATACACTAACACAATTCCCACCACAATAATGGCTTTTTCCATTATTCCAAAAGCATCAACCACACATAAAACACCAAGAATAAGGCTGATAACTGACATTATCATACCAACTCCCAGATGACGATACTCATACTTCATCGCAGTTGCAGCCTCAATTATTCCACGTATACTGTGAAAAATAAGCACAACACCAATTGCTATAGGTATGAGACTAAACACAATAGATGGATTTATCAAAAACCATATTCCAACTGCCAGAACTATAATTCCCATTACAACAGAGAAGCCATTTGTAACCATCTTGAGAAAGAAACTGCACAGATAAACCACACCAATTAAAATAAGACCAAATGCTAAAATGCTGCCTATTACATCTAATACGCTTTCCTTCCATATTATGAAAACAACACCCAGTAATATACACATAATAGACGACAATAAAAAATCTGCTTTTACTCTTTTTAGAAAATCCTTCATATCCATCAACCTTTCAAAAAATTATATTAAATTATATCACTTTTACATTTTATTTGCTATACTGAGTATGCTTACAGATTACATCTGTGCATGCCATAATAATTACAGTTTATATATTATTAACCAGGAGTTTTAACATGGGAAAAGAAACCAAAACAAATGCAGTCAGAATATTAGAACGAAATAAAATCTCTTATGAACTTATAACCTACGAATGTGATGAATTTATAGACGGATTACATACCGCCGAAAAAACCGGCGCACCTGTTGAACAATCCTACAAAACACTTGTCATGCAAGGAAAAAGCAAACAATATTATGTCTTTGTAATTCCAATCGCCCGTGAAGTGGATTTGAAAGCTGCTGCCCGCGCAGTGTCCGAAAAATCTGTGGAAATGATACATGTGAAGGATTTAACAACCATAACCGGATA
>CAMFPD010000225.1 GCA_945971355.1 uncultured Lachnobacterium sp. | reverse complement strand
ATATTTGTTGAGGAGCCAGTTGTTGTGGCAGATGCTTCGGCAGAGAATAATGAAAATAGTACAGGAAATGTGTCTACAGTTGCAAATGCTACACCAGTAGAGAGTGCTACACCAACAGCGCTTGCATCAGTTAAAACTGGAGATGAAACAGATTTCATTTTACAGATGATGCTTGAATTAGCTGGCATTGCATTTGTAACACTGGCTTTTGTATATGGCACAAGAAAGAAAACATCAGATAGTGTAGTAAAATAGAAACATGATCAATTAAAATAAAGGTCTTTCATGGCTAGAATATAGTCTAGCATGGAAGACCTTTTTATATGAGTGAAGGGATATAGCTTTATTCACTCTCCGCATTTGTACATCTAAACTGCAGTCTAGTAAATTTTCTTAGAGCCGGTTATAGCTTCCATGGTTGCGTTTGTTATCTGAGATACCGCGCTATCCTTGTCTCTTGTTATGACAGAATTAATCATAGTGCAGTTGCTTTTGACTAGAAGTTCCTTACCATAGTTAGTGATGAAACGGTGCCAAAGCTTACAAACCAGTTCCTTAAATGACATAAAAAACAGTGGCAGCAGAACATTACCGCTGATAAATGCGAGTTCGTGGTGTAATCGGAAGGTTTTCTCAACCAAATCATCCACTGAATCCTCCGGGGAAATATCATTCAGGATAGGAAGAAGAGAATTTAATTGTTCATCTGTAGCATTGTCTATAGCCAGTGTTGCAGCCAGATTGACAAGTACAATTCTAAGCTCAAGTATAGCCTTTATTTCATCCTTGGCGAGATTGCCACCATTGTATTTCATAATGGAAACAAGGGTGTCGAGAGTTCCGTTTTTTCTGTAATCCTCAACGAAGGTTCCAACTCTAGGGCGCACAATCAAAAAGCCTTTCTGCTCCATCTCAGCAATACCGGAATTGACTACGGCACGGCTAACATGCATGGCTTCAGCCAGCTCACGTTCACTTGGAAGTTTTTCTCCTACCTTGAGTTCGCCGGATAAAATTTTACTTTCCAGTTCACTTACAAACAACTCCTTAAGAGATGGTGTTGATAATTTTTTGAATTGCATATATATCTCCTCTCTGGCTCCTGGTCATACCACAATTATATTTAGATATTATAGGATAAAATAGTTTTTTGCAAGTTTTTTAGACTAGCTGGGCAAAATATGTTATTATATAAATGTATTGACAGTACGGCTGGTGTGACCAGCAAAAACTGTTCGTGTTGCTGGAACTGATTAGTTAAAAGTAACAGAATTAGAGTATAGATTTCGTTAGGTTATGCATGAGGCGCAAGTCAACGAAGAAGTAGGGGTAATATGGGAACAAAAAATAAAGATAAAACCAAAAAAGCTTACAGCGCATCGAGAAATATAAGGTGGGACAAGCTTGACAATACAGCAAATCTTTTTCCCGTTATTGCCGGTGAGAGTATGACAAATGTATATAGAATTTCTTTGACTCTTTCGGAGAAGATTCGGCCGGAGTTATTACAGCAGGCATTGGATATTGTATTGCCAAAATTTGATTTGTTCAATGTGAGACTTAGGACTGGAGTTTTTTGGTATTATTTCGAAGAAAATGGGAAAAAGGCTCCAAAGGTAACAGAGGAAAATACTTATCCTTGCAGGTTTATCAGGCCAAATAAGAACAGAAGCTATTTGTTTAGAGTGACTTACTATGAGTGTAGAATTAATCTTGAGGTGTTCCATGTGCTCACCGATGGAATGGGTGGTGTGAACTTTATCAGGGAGTTGGCATACCAGTATCTTAGACTTGCCCATCCAGAGCTAAAAGGAGCCAAGGAAGACGGGCTAAGTGAAGGTACCTCTTTGAATAGAGAGGACAGCTTTGTTAAAAATTTCAAGCAGAGTAAAGCAAGCGGATTTAACAGAGAAAAGGCATATCTTATGGATATGGAGAAGCTTCCAGCAGGGGAATTCGGTGTGATGCATGGTCTTATGTCGGTTTCACAGCTCAAGGAGGTGTGTCACAGATATGACGTATCGATTAATGAGTACCTTGTAGGATGTTTTGCATGGAGTGTGTATAAGGAATGTCTGCATGGAATGCCGGGGAAAAAACCGATACGTGTTGCTGTTCCGGTAAATTTGAGACCTTATTTTGATTCTGTGACTACCAAAAATTTCTTTGTGATGGTGTCTGCAGAGTTTAATCCTGTTAATGAGAGCTATACCTTTGAGGAAGTTCTGCATATTATGAGAGACAGCTTAAGAGAACAGATAAATAAGGAACACTTGGAGGATTTGTTCTCATACAGTGTGTCAAACCAGGTGAATAAATTTATGAGGTGTGTGCCATTGTGTATCAAGAAAATAGCCATGAAATTTGTGTATACACAGTCAGCACTTGCCAATACTACAACAATTACCAATATAGGTAATTTCAAGGTTGACGAGATTTATGCTCCGTATATCAAGATGATTCATGCTTTTATTCCGATGTCAAAGGGACAGGATTTGAAGGGAACTGTCTGTTCCTATGGAGATACACTTGTATTTTCTTTTACATCAGTTTTTAAAAGCGCCACTGTACAGAGAGCCTTTTTCAAAAAGATTGCACTAGATGGAGTGGAAGTTAGATTGGAGACAAATGGAGAATATTATGAATAAGTGTAGTAATTGTAATGTGATTATAATGGATGCTACAGATGTATGTCCATTATGTCATCAAGTGCTGAATGGAGAAAAAAGTGGATGCTACAATATGTATCCGGATGTGAAGGATACTTCCAGAAAATACAGAATGCTTGAGAATATAGTGTTGTTTTTGTCTGTAGTTGCAGTTATCATTTCGCTGACTGTAGATTATATGACGGAGGGACCGATTGGCTGGAGCCTTATAGTTTTACTTGGGATATTTTATGGAAATGTTATGATCAGACTTGCAATAGTGGGAAAAAGTGGATATAGATTCAAGACAATCAGTATGGTGGTTCTTGCAATTCTGGTGTTATGGGGAATAGATTACCTCACAGGAAACAGAGGCTGGGCACTCAGTATAATTTTTCCAGCAGCTATTCTTCTTGTTGATATTGCAATTTTAATTCTAATGATTGTGAATAGTAGAAATTGGCAGAGCTACATGATGCTTCAGATATTTACAATTCTGCTTAGTGCAATTCCGCTTATTCTGATTGCAGTAGGAATTATTAAGTGGAAATACATGGCTCTTATCGCCATGGGGGCATCACTGTTTATTTTCCTTGGAACCTTAATTATAGGTGACAGAAGGGCAAGAAATGAACTAAAACGGAGATTTCATGTATGATAGAGCATTTTAGGACGCAGCTTAGAGCACGTTTTGATGATAATTCACACATGTTTGAGAATCATGATTTGGGTGACTATAATCCAGATTTAGAGGCTGAACTTGAGGCGTCAGAGAAAAGTGGACTGCAGAATAATTCAGATACTGCTACAAGCTTAAAGGGCCGACTTGTAACAAACCTTATGGGTCACATAACAAACGATTTGGCCATAGGAAAATTCATAAAATCAGGAGAGCTTAGAAAGCATATATCAGAGCCGGTCTGGCTTGTACCAGACTGTTTTACTATGACAGATATAGATATGGGGAATTTTACAAT
>CAMFPD010000224.1 GCA_945971355.1 uncultured Lachnobacterium sp. | reverse complement strand
TACTTCCTGAGTAGGGCTCTTAGACCGGCTAGAATGGTCAGCTGGTTGTTCGCGTGGGGAGGATAATTTTGGGGCACTGTCAAAGCGGTTGAAGTACACCTTCCCTGAAGACAAAAAGTGACATCTGGCAAATCTAAGGCTTTATTCTAAGTTTTCTTCAAAGATGCAT
Source organism: uncultured Lachnobacterium sp. (assembly GCA_945971355.1). Classification (GTDB taxonomy): domain Bacteria; phylum Bacillota; class Clostridia; order Lachnospirales; family Lachnospiraceae; genus Roseburia. Next base: position 3,505 of record CAMFPD010000224.1, on the reverse strand, counting down.
ATATAGTTTTGCGTGTATTGTAAATTGTGTAGGGTGCCATATGGGAACAAGGGGGAGCACAACGGAGCGGCTCAAGCCGAGAGTATGCCCCTATCCGCACAATTCCCCATTGCAGGTGACAACACCGTACCGAAATAAGTGGGAAGTTTTAGTTATTAACTTGAATAATAAGCATAAAAATGCTAAAACATATAAATAAGAAAAAAGAAAGAGAGAAGACCATGGGAGATATAAAAGGAAGAGTACATTCATTAGAATCTTTTGCACTTGTAGATGGACCAGGAGTTAGATACTGTGTTTTCCTTCAGGGATGTAATATGAGATGCAAATACTGCCATAATCCAGAGACATGGACTTGTGGAGCCGGAGAGGAATGGACACCAGAGGACTTATTTAAAAAGGTATTCAGATATAAAAATTACTGGGGCAAAGAGGGAGGAATCACAGTCAGTGGTGGAGAATCACTTCTTCAGATGGAATTTGTCACAGAGTTTTTTAAACTGGCAAAGGAAAAGGGCGTTCATACAGCCCTTGATACAAGCGGAAATCCATTTAAAATGGAACCGGAATATTTGGAAAAATTTGATAAGCTTATGGAAGTTACAGATTTGTTTATTCTTGATATTAAGGAAATGGATGATGCAAAGCATAAAGAACTTACAGGCTGTTCAAATGAGAATATTTTACAGCTTGCAAAATATTTGTCAGACCATGGCAAGGATATGTGGATTAGACATGTATTGGTGCCAGAGCTTACAGACGATGAGGAGGGACTTCAGGCTCTTGCCGACTTTATAAGTACATTAAAGACAGTTTCCAGAGTGGAGATTCTTCCATATCATACACTTGGAGTATTCAAGTGGGAGAAGCTTGGAATTAATTATCCACTTGATGGGGTTAGAACTCCTACAGAGGACGAAGTTAAAAAGGCAGAGTCTATTCTTGGAATCAATAAAAATGTATTAAAGGATGAAGAGAACGCAGGAGGAAGAACCTGTCAATAAACCGTTAAAGGTGGTGTGATAGATGAACGAGCAATATATTAGAATGACGACTACACCAGTGGAAAAGCTTGTGGGAAGACTAGCGATTCCCACTATTATAAGTATGATGGTCACCAACATATATAATATAGTAGATACTGCTTTTGTGGGTAAGCTTGGAACAAGCGCCAGTGGTGCAGTTGGTGTAGTATTTGGATTTATGGCTATAATACAGGCGGTTGGATTTATGTGTGGACAGGGTGCTGGAAGCATTATGTCCAGAAAATTAGGAGAACAACATATCAAGGAAGCCAGTGGATATGCATCTACAGGCTTTTTCCTGGCATTGTCTCTGGGTGCAGTAATCGCCATATGTGGTGGTCTTTTTCTAAAACCATTGGTATATTTGCTTGGAAGCACACCTACTATTGAACCATATGCAATAGAGTACATAGGCTTTATTCTGTGTGCAGTTCCATTTATGACCTCAAGCTTTACCCTGAATAATCTGCTTAGATATGAGGGGAAAGCAAAACTTGGAATGATAGGTCTTCTGACGGGCTCTATTATTAATATAGGTGGAGATGCTTTATTTATGTTCGTGTTTGATATGGGTGTTAAAGGTGCCGGACTTGCAACTGCTTTATCACAGATTATCAGTTTTTGCATTCTTCTCTCTATGTTCTTAAGCGGAAAAACACAGACAACACTTAGTATTAGGAATATATTTTTCTCAATCAGCAGGATAGGTGATATATGTGGGACAGGATTTCCAAGTTTGCTTAGACAATCCCTGAATAGTATATCTACAGTTCTTTTAAACAACTGTGCAGCAGTGTATGGTGATCACGTAGTCTCAGCGATGAGTATTGTGTCCAGAGTGACATTTTTTGTTATGTCTATCGCAATTGGTATAGGTCAAGGGTTTCAGCCTGTTAGCAGCTTTAATTACGGAGCTGAAAAATATGATAGGGTCAGAAAAGCATATTGGTTTACATTTTACCTCGCAGAGGGACTTTTAGTTCTGTTTGCCATTCCTACATTTATTTTCGGAGAGAATATTATAAGGGCACTTCGTGATGACCCGGCAGTTGTGGAATTTGCACTCAGAGCACTCAGACTTCAATGTGTGACTATGCTGACTATTCCAATTACTATGGTTACAGAAATGGGATTTCAAAGTACTGGATTTAGAGGGCTTGCAAGCTTTTCATCATCTCTCAGAAGCGGAATAATTTTTATTCCCACCTTGGTAGTCCTCTATAAGGTAAGAGGTGAAGCAGGGATTCAGGAGGCACAGCCAGTAGCATTCGTCCTGTCCTTTCTAGTTTTCATTTTTCTTACGAAACTGTTTTTATCACGGCTGAAGAAGCTGGAGATTCAAAAAAATAATAAAAATGATGTCTGAAATTCTTGTAAAAAGCATGTAAAACAATATATAATAAAGTGACATTATGTAAAATAATGGTAAAATATCGTTAATACACGGTAAATCATAATTGAGAGGACAAAAATATGGAAGGTTTCACTATAGTGCTTACTCTTCTTTCAGGGGTTGCACTGTTTTTGTTTGGAATGTCACTCATGGGAGATGGCCTGAAAAAGGTTGCAGGAAATAAGCTTGAAGTTATTTTATACAAGCTTACAAGCAATCCTCTTAAGGGCATTTTGCTTGGTGCAGGAGTTACAGCGGTAATTCAGAGTTCATCAGCAACAACTGTAATGGTTGTCGGTTTCGTTAATTCAGGAATGATGAAGGTGGCTCAGGCTATCGGAATTATTATGGGAGCAAACATCGGAACCAGTATTACAGGCTGGATACTTTGTATGTCATACATAGATGGCTCCAGTGGAATAGCACAGCTTTTATCTACAGCTACAATTTCTGCTGTTGTGGCTATTGTTGGCATAATCATGAACATGTTCCTTAAAAAGAAAATTTATAAGGACGTGGGAGAGATTATGCTTGGTTTTGCAATTCTTATGGTGGGAATGCAGACTATGAGTGGTGCAGTTGCTCCACTTAAGCAGAATGAACATTTTGTAAATGCGCTTACGATGTTTTCAAACCCTGTAATGGGTATTCTGGTAGGCATCGCTTTTACAGCAGTTTTGCAGAGTGCATCTGCGTCGGTTGGTATTCTGCAGGCTCTTTCAATGACTGGATCAGTAAGCTTCGCAGCAGCTTTCCCAATTACACTTGGAATTGGTGTTGGTGCGGCCTGTCCAGTACTTCTTTCCGCTATCGGAACTAACAAAAATGGTAAGAGAACAGCACTTGTTTACCTTATAAATGATTTGCTGGGAATGGTAATTTGGGGAAGCGTATTCTATATTGTCAATGCATTTGTTCATTTTCCGTTTATGAGTATGACAATGAGCCCGGTAAAAATTGCATTTTTGAATACAGTTTATCGTATGCTCACGGTACTGGTGCTTGCTCCATTTATTAAATGGATAGAGGTGTTGGTATTCAGACTTGTTAAGGATTCAGAGGAGGATCTTGAGGAGCAGGCAGACTT